>CALRPK020000303.1:0-3923 GCA_943370015.1 Paracoccus haematequi | reverse complement strand
ATATGGCTGACCTAGTCACATCAGAAAATGCCATTAATTCATTACCTTCACTGATCGTCGAGGTTAACCCTATGATTGAACATGGCGCCAGCCATGGGCAATATTTTAGATCGCTTTGCCAGACTTTTCATTTGGCGGCATCTTCCCCCTATGCCGTGCCTCGACCCGCCAAAGCTTCTTGCGGATACCCTCTACTTCCAAGTGCCGGTAGCGTCCGCCACTATGCTTGCCCCAGTCCAGCGCAAGACCAGCTCGCACCATTTCCGCAGACAAATCACGCCCATCTTCAAGGGTGCAGGTGGCAACGGCCCGTTCATGGGATGTGCTGCCATCTGTGACAGCGGTGACCACTTGGCCACGACACAGGTTCATCAGCGCACGTTTCGCATTCTGCCCGTAGGGATGGTCAAGCTCAGGCGCATCGATGCCAGAGAGGCGAATATGGATCTTGTTGATCACTATGGTGTCGCCATCGATCACCCAGCAGTGACCACGAATAATCTGCTGCCCTGTCTGCTCTTCCACTTGCCGCAAAGGTTCTGGTGGGAGGGGCCGGATAGGCTGCACTGGCACCGAAACGGGACGATAGCTATCAGTGGACTGCTGATAACGATACCGGCGACGCTGGGGCGCGAAAAGTTTCAGCAGTAAACGCAGTAAACCCATGTCGCATCAAACCCGGCCAGCTCTAGCGCAGAGGTTGTACGCACGCTCCGTGTACATCAAGCCCTAATCGTCTTGAGGATACTGCTTTCGAAAGGCGCCCAGTGCAAACGCTGTGCTACCACAGCAACTGACGCCGGAAGCGAGCCTAACAGAGCGGCTTGGCATCTCCTGCAGTCCTGCTCTGCCAAAACCCGCCAACGCCTTCTGCGGCTCTCTTTGAGCCCGCCAGCAAAGCAATCACTGTGTTGCACCAGCAACCTGAACAGCACAAGCGCGGCTGGCAACATCAAGACCGCAGGTACTTGATCAGCGCAGCCACTGCCAAGACCACCAGTACGAGGATCAGCAACATGCCGATGCCAGCGCCGAACCCCATGCCTGTACCAAAACCGTTCATCATCGCCATTCTCCCAGTGTCAGGTTAACGCGGTGCCATGCTGAACCGATGGCAACTCGGGCGCGATGACATGGATCAAGCTGGAGGTGTTGGATATGGCAGGGCGTATGCAGCGCACGGGCGGATACCGTGCTACGATAGCAACTGACGCACTGAGCGAGCCTGACAACGACATCCTGCTATCCCCGTACACTTGGGATGCCAAAGATGCCGGATACATTCAAATGCCCTCGTTCAGCCAATCAGTCCCAACACGATATGTTACACCAGCAAACCAAAACGCGGTGTCCAACACACCAAACCCAAACACTATGTTCAACACAGCAAACGAGTCGCCAAAGCCCCTAAAACAGCGCAGGAACACAGGCAGAAGTGTGCGATGACTGTGCAACGCACGAACTCGGAAGTGTGCTATGCGCTATGGCTTGATTTTGTTGTATTAAGTGGTGCCCAGAGCCGGAATCGAACCAGCGACACGCGGATTTTCAATCCGCTGCTCTACCAACTGAGCTATCTGGGCACCGTGTCGAAGGGGCGCTGCCCTTCGGGTGGGCGGGTGATACGTCAGGTACGCGGGGCTGTCCAGAGGGTTTTGTGAAGAAAAATCGGGGACGTGCAGGTTTCTTGCCGTGGGTGTCGGCAGGGCAGGGGAGGCGCGCCCTACTGAGGGCGGCGGGGCGCTTCGGGGGCGCTGTCTTGCGGCATGTCCTCGGGGTCGGCAGGTTCTGCCGGGATGGCGTAACTGCCGGTCAGCCAGCGCCCCAGATCGACGTCGGCACAGCGGCGGGAGCAGAACGGGCGGTATTTCGCGTCCGTTTCCTTGCTGCAAATCGGACAGGTCATGCCTGTTCCCCCAACACCTCGGCCAGCGGCAGGCGGTCGCGCTTGCGCGTCATCTCATAAAGACCAAGGCCGGTCCAACCGGCGAGATTGGTTTCCGCCCCATCCGTCTTGAAGGCCGCGCGCATCACTTGGTCAAGGATGGCGCGGTCGCGTTTGGGCATCGGCGCGAAGTCGATCACCACCTGACCGCCAAGCCCGCGCAGGCGCAATTGGCGCGGCAGGTCGCGGGCGGCGGCGATGTTGACCTTCAGGCTGGCGGCGGGGGTCGTGTCGGGGCCAGTGTTCACATCAATCGCCACCAGCGCGCGGGTCGGTTCCACCATCATGTGACCGCCGCCGGGCAGGTCCACACGGGGGGATCGCAGGGCGTCGATCATCTCGACCACGCCGTGATCGGCAAAGCCGCCTTCGGCCACCTCATCCGGCGGGGGATCGGCCCAGTCGCGCCATGCGGTTTCCTGTGCGCCTGCGCCTTCGACCAAAAGCTCCGGCCCGCCGGTCAGGTCTGCGGTCACGGCTTGGGCCAATTCGGCCATCGCAGTGATGTCATCGGCGATCTCGTCGGCCTCGGCATACATGGCGGCAGAGCGCAGGATCAGACCCAGATCGGCGGGAACGTCCGCCATCGCCTCACGCGCAATCGTATCGAGTTCGGTGCGCAGCGCTTCATCCTTGATGCGGCGCGAGATGTTCAGACCCGGCGCACCCGGCGTGACGATGGCGTGGCGCGATTTGAACAAAAGGCGCGTGGTGACGGGGATGGCTTTGCCCGGTTCGGCAGGGCCGGTCACCTGCACGATCAGGCGTTGACCCGGCGCGATGCCATCGGTCTGGCGCAGAAAGCCGCTGCCTTCGGGCAGTTTGACGAAGAGGCCCCCCATCCCCTTCATAGGGCGGTCCGCCACGGCGCGGTAGATCGCCCCCGGGAGCGGCGCATCGGTGGCGGGGTCGATCAGCAATTCCTCAAGCACCCCATCCACCACAAGGGCGGCGGCGGGGCGGTCTTCGATCTGGTCGAGAAGGACGACACGGCCTTTCATGACTGTCTCCACAGCGGGTAACCGGCGGCCGCCAAAAGGGCCGCGGTTTCAGAGAGGGGAAGGCCGACGATGCCGGTAAAGCTGCCGGAAATCCACGGGATGAAGGCCCCGGCGGCACCTTGGATGGCATAGGCCCCGGCCTTGCCCTGCCATTCGCCGCCCGCAAGATAGGCGTTCACTTCGGCATCCGACAGGCGCTTCATCTTGACGTCGCTGACGCTTTCGCGGGTCCAGAGCTTATCGCCCCGGCGCACGGCAACGGCGGTGATGACCTGATGGCGACGCCCGCCGAGGGCGGTCAGGAAAGCAGCCGCCTCACCCGCATCGCGGGGTTTGCCAAGGATGCGGCGGCCCAAGGCCACGGTGGTATCGGCGCAGAGCACGATGTCATCCGGGTCTGCCACCACTGCCGCCGCCTTTTCGCGGGCGATGCGCAGGCAATAGGGGCGCGGGAGTTCACCGCGCTTGGGGTCTTCGTCGATGTCGGGGGGCAGGATCGCGTCAGGCGTGACGCCCAGCTGCGCCAGAAGGTCCTTCCGGCGCGGGCTGGCAGAGCCGAGGATCAGCTTCACTTGAAGCGGTAGTTGATGCGGCCTTTGGACAGGTCGTAGGGGGTCATTTCCACCTGCACCTTGTCACCTGCCAGAACACGGATGCGGTTCTTGCGCATCTTGCCTGCCATCGTCGCGATCAATTCATGGCCATTGTCGAGTTCGACCTTGAATGTCGCGTTGGGCAGGAGTTCCTTAACGACACCGGGGAATTCGAGAATGTCTTCCTTGGCCATGTTCACTCCAATAGGGTTTGGCCCGCGGTGGACCGCAGGCTTCGGGGCGGGTCTATGCGCCTGAATCCGGGGATTTTCAAGTGGAAAATGGCCGTTGTGGTGTCATTGGCCAAAGGGGCGCGCACGCACCGCGGGGAGGGTGCCCATATATGTGCGCCCGCCCCGTGGGGGCGGTGCGGGCGCGGCCCCC
>CALRPK020000302.1:0-3928 GCA_943370015.1 Paracoccus haematequi | reverse complement strand
AGGTCACGGTGACCGGCTTTGTCGCACTGGCGCAGACCCTGATCATCCTGACGGCGGGCATCGACCTGTCTGTCGGCGCGATCCTTGTGGTTTGTTCGCTGGTGATGGGTAATCTGGCCGTGTTCGGTGGCTTCCCTGTCGGTATCGCCATCCTGATCGGCATTGCTTTGGGCGGGGTGATGGGGCTGGTCAACGGCCTGCTGGTCACCCGTATGCGCCTGCCGCCCTTCATCGTGACGCTCGGCACGCTGTCGATCTTTGACGCGCTGAAGCTTTGGTATTCGCAGTCTGAATCTATCCGTAACGTCGATATCGAAAAGACCGCGCCTTTCCTTTTGTGGTTCGGCAAGGGCTTCAACTTCGGCGGGGCTAGCATCAGCTACGGCGGGATCATGCTGATCCTTCTGGCCGCGATCCTGTGGTATGTGCTGAACCACACCGCTTGGGGCCGCCATGTCCATGCCATCGGCGATGATCCGGACGCGGCGATGCTGTCGGGTATCCGCGTCAACAAGGTCCTGACATCGGTTTACGTTGTTGCCGGGGCCATCTGTGGCTTTGCCGCATGGGTTGCCATCGGGCGCGTCGGATCGGTTTCGCCCATCGCGTTCAGCGACGTGAACCTTGCCTCCATCACCGCTGTGGTGATCGGCGGGACTTCGCTCTTCGGCGGGCGCGGGTCGATCATCGGGTCGGTCCTTGGGGCCATGATCGTGGGCGTGTTCATCACCGGCCTGTCTCTGGCAGGGGTGGATGACTACTGGCAGAAATTCGCGGCGGGTTGCCTTGTGATCATCGCCGTGTCGCTTGACCAATGGCTGCGGAGGGCCTCGCAATGAGTGACGTTAAACCCATCCTTAGCGCGCGCGGCCTGATGAAGCGTTATGGCACCGTGGTTGCCATGAACGGGGCCGATTTTGACCTGATGCCGGGCGAAATTTGCGCGGTGATCGGTGACAACGGGGCCGGGAAATCGACGCTGATCAAGGCGCTGTCGGGGGCCGTGACCCCCGACCACGGCACGATCGAATTGGACGGGCGCGCGGTGCAGTTCCGCAGCCCCGAAGATGCACGGGCCGAAGGGATCGAGACGGTTTATCAAAACCTTGCCATGTCGCCCGCGCTGTCGATTGCGGACAACATGTTCTTGGGCCGTGAATGGCGCAAACCGGGCATTGCGGGATCGCTGTTCCGCAAGATGGACCGCAGCCGGATGGAAGCGTTCGCCCGCGACAAGCTCAGCGAATTGGGCCTGATGACCATTCAGGACATCACCCAACCGGTTGAGACTTTGTCAGGCGGCCAGCGTCAGGGCGTGGCCGTGGCGCGGGCTGCGGCGTTCGGGTCCAAGGTCATCATTCTGGACGAGCCGACTGCCGCGCTGGGCGTCAAGGAAAGCCGCCGGGTGTTGGAACTGATCCTCGACGTGCGCTCGCGCGGGATTCCGATCATCCTGATTAGCCACAACATGCCGCATGTGTTTGAGGTTGCGGATCGCATCCACATCCACCGTCTGGGCCGTCGCCTGTGCGTGATCAACCCCAAGGATCACAGCATGTCCGACGCGGTGGCCTATATGACCGGGGCAAAAGAGCCGGACAAGGTTTTGGCCTGACGGGTTGTGATGAAGACGACAGCGCCGCCCTTCGGGGCGGCGTTTTTGTTTCTGCTCGCCCGGACTTGCGCGTCAGAGGACCGTCAAGGAAACGTCCTGTGGACGTTTCTGCCGGTCCGATTGCGGCTGAGGCAACGAAGCCGCAAGGGGTGTAACGAATGGCGAAGGCTGGGGCACGGGCCGCGCACGACCGGGTGGGCGCGTTTACGCGCCCGCCAAGGGGCGGGCGGGCGCGGCCCGTGCGTCAGGCGCACGGGCGGATATGTTGCGATACGCGCGGGTCACTTGCCCCGCGCGACTGTCCGGGCAGGTTCGCCCTCACTCCAATGTCGCGATGATCGCGCGCAGGGTTTCGATTCCGTCGCCTGTTTCCGAGCGTGTCACGACCAGTTCGGGATAGGCCGCCGGATGCTTGGCCAACGCCAGTTTGACCTGTTCAATCGTCGCCGCACGGGTTTCGGCATTCACCTTGTCGGCCTTGGTCAGCACGCATTGGAAGGCGACGGCAGAGCGGTCCAGCAGCGTTAGAATCTCCTCATCCACCGCCTTTACCCCATGCCGCGTGTCGATCAGCACGAAAGCGCGGCGCAGGGTTTGACGGCCCGCCAGATAGGATTTCAGCAATTCCTGCCATTTGCGGACGATGGCCACCGGGGCCTCGGCATAGCCATAGCCGGGAAGGTCGGTCATGTAGCGATCTTCGCCCAAGGCGAAGTAGTTGATTTCCTGCGTCCGGCCCGGCGTGTTCGATGCCCGCGCCAGCGTCTTGCGCCCGGTCAGCGCATTGATCAGGCTGGACTTGCCGACATTTGACCGCCCGGCAAAGCAGACCTCCAGCCGATCTGCCGGGGGCAGACCCGACATGGCGACCACGCCTTTGACAAAGGTGACCGGTCCTGCAAACAAAAGCCGCCCTTTTTCGCGTGCCTCATCTTCGGGATCGGGGGCGAGGGTGAAGTTCATCATGTCAGGCTCCAGTCATCGCCAAGGGCGATTTCGCCATCCTGCACCACGGTCGCATAAAGCCCGAAGTCCTGATGGCCAAAGGCCGCATCTAATGCGGCAAGGGTATTGGCATCGCTGATGCCGGTTTCGGGGTCCACCGTGGTGGCCACACAGCGGGTGATGCGTTCTTGAACCCGCAAAACGGCCCCGCCAATGCGGATGTCACGGCCAATCCAGTCCCATTCGGACCAAGCCGTTGCGCCCTGAAGCCAGAGGTTGCCGCGAAAGCGATGCGGGGATAGGTCGTGCCCCATCCGCGCCGAAAGATCATCCAGCGAGGCGCGGTTCAGAATGGACACCGATGGAAAATCGCTGTCCGTCATCCCGCGCCCGGCGCTGACGATCTGTGTGGGGCGGGCACGGCCTGCGGGGATCAGCGGGTCAAGCCACTCCAGAAAGCGCGGCAGGTCCGCCGCATCATCGGGGCGAAAGGTGATTGCACCACGGTCGGGATGGCGCAGCGTCACAGTCGCGGTCGCTTCATCCAGCGTGCTCTCCACAGCCATCAGGGCAGGGGCCTTGGCCCCGCGCGCGAAGTTCATGCAAGGCGACCAGCCATCGGCCAGTTTCGCGGCCTCATGCGCCACGGCCCAATGCCGATCCCACGGCAGGCAGGCCCCCGCCAAAAGACGAACGGACGCGAGATCCTCGCGTCCGTGTCCCTTGATCGGGTGGCGGGTGATTTGAACCAGCCGCCCCCCTGTCATTTCTTGGCCTTGCCTTTGGCCACCGGGGCCTTTGGCGTGTTGGCCGCCACCGGGGCTGGCTTTTTCTTGAAGCTGGACCGGATGTTGCCGAAAATGTCCGGCTTATGCCCATGGCTGCGCATGATCATATACTGCTGGCTGAAGGTGATGATGTTGTTGGTAATCCAGTACACCACCAACCCCGAAGCAAAACCGCCCAGCATGAACATGAAAATCCAGGGCATCCAGGCAAAGACCTGCTGCTGGATCGGATCGGCGGGTGCCGGGTTCAGTTTCTGTTGCAGCCACATGGTGATGCCCAGAAGGATCGGCAGGATACCGATGAAGATCGTGGCCAAGAGCGACGGATGCGTCGGCGCAGCCCAAGGCAGCAGACCAAAGAGGTTGAAAAGAGACGAGGTATCGGGTGCCGACAGGTCATTCAGCCAGCCAAAGAACGGCGCATGGCGCAGTTCGATGGTGACGAAAATCACCTTGTAGAGCGAGAAGAAGATCGGGATCTGGATCAGCACAGGCAGACAGCCTGCCGCCGGATTGACCTTTTTCTCTTTATAAAGCGCCATCATCTCGCGCTGCATCTTCTGCTTGTCGTCTCCGGCAC
>CALRPK020000301.1:0-3941 GCA_943370015.1 Paracoccus haematequi | reverse complement strand
GACCTGTCCTTTGACCACCATCCCGGCGGCCTTGCCAGCACACGGCGCGGGGTGGAACGGGTGGCGTTTTCCGGCCTGTCGCGTGCGGGCAGTGTGGAACCCTTCAGCCTGACCCTGCATCAGGGCGAGGTGGTGGGGGTGGCAGGATTGCTGGGATCGGGCCGGACCGAGGTGGCGCGGTTGATGTTCGGCATCGACAGCGCCGATGGCGGCAGCGTTACCGTGGATGGCGAACCCGTCACCATCCGCAATCCCGCGCAGGCCGTGGCCGAAGGGTTCGGCTTCTGCCCCGAGGATCGCAAGGCCGATGGCATCTTTGGCGAATTGTCGGTGCGCGAGAATATCATCATCGCGCTACAGGCCAAGCTGGGCTGGGTCCGCGCCCTGAACCGCGAGGATCAGATCGAACTCGCGGGCCGTTATGCCGAGGCGCTGGACATCCGCGCCGCTGACCATGACATGCCGGTCAAGCTGTTGTCGGGGGGCAACCAGCAAAAGGTCATCCTTGCGCGCTGGCTGGCGATTGATCCGACCTTTCTGATCCTTGACGAGCCCACACGCGGCATCGACGTAGGCGCGCATGCCGAAATCGTGCGCACCATCAACCGCCTGCGCGAGGAAGGGTTGGCGCTGTTCGTCATCTCATCCGAACTGGATGAGGTGGTCGCCTATTCCAACCGCGTCGTGGTGATGCGCGACCGTGCCAAGGTGGCCGAATTGACGGGCGAGGATATCGCGCCCGATCTGATCGTGCGGGCCATCGCCGGGGCGGGACCCACGACAACGCCACAGGTGCAGCCATGACCCGCCCGAAGATTGATCTTCACCCGACGACCCGGCCCCCCGCGCGGCACAAGCGCCCGCTTTGGGCGGTTTTTGCCCGGCCGCAGGTGGTGGCGCTGGCCTTGGTGCTGGCGGTCAACTGGCTGCTGTTTCCGGGGTTCTTTACCGTGACATGGCAGGATGGCCGCCTGTTCGGCAGCCTGATCGACGTGCTGAACCGGGGCGCGCCCGTGGCCATCCTTGCCATCGGCATGACGGCGGTGATCGCGACCAAGGGCGTCGATCTGTCGGTCGGCGCGGTGATGGCGATCTGCGGCGCGGTGGGGGCGCAGATGGTGAATTCTGGCCAACCGGCGGGTCTTGCCGTGGCGGTGGCGCTGTCGGTGGGGGTGCTGTGCGGGCTGTGGAACGGGATTCTGGTCACGCTTTTGCAAATCCAGCCGATCATCGCGACACTCGTTCTGATGGTGGCGGGGCGCGGTCTGGCGCAATTGGTGACCGAAGGGTCCATCGTCACCTTTTCCGATCCGGTGCTGATCTTCATCGGCACGGGGTCAGTGCTGGGGCTGCCCACACCCGTGGTCATCACGCTGGTTCTGTTGATCCTGTCCACGCTGATCGTGCGGCGCAGTGCGCTGGGGCTGTTGATCGAGGCGGTGGGCGTCAACCGATCCGCCGCGCATTTCGCGGGGATTTCGGCGCTGTCGCTGCTGCTGGTGGTCTATGCCTTTTCGGGCCTCTGCGCCGCGCTGGCCGGACTGATCGCGGCGGGCGATATTCGCGGGGCCGATGCCAATAACGCCGGGCTGTGGCTGGAGCTGGACGCCATCCTTGCCGTGGTGATCGGGGGCACGTCGCTGATGGGCGGGCGGTTTTCCATCCCGATGTCGGTGCTGGGCGCGGTCATTATCCAAGCGATGAACACTGGCATCCTGATTTCCGGCTTTTCGCCGGAGTTCAACCTTGTCGTCAAATCCGGGGTGATCATCCTGATCCTGATCCTGCAATCCCCGCTGTCGGCGCGGCTGCTGCATCGCCGCGCCCGCCCCTCTGTCACGGAAAAGGGCGAGGCATGAACCGTCATCTCAAACCCCTGATGGCGACCACGGCCATCTTCCTGTTCGCCTATGCGCTGGCCGTGCTGCAATTCCCGGCGATGTTTTCGACGCGGGTGCTGGCAAACCTGCTGACCGACAACGCCTTTCTGGGGATCACCGCCGTGGGGATGACCTTTGTCATCCTGTCGGGCGGGATTGACCTGTCGGTGGGGGCGGTGATCGGATTTACCACTGTGCTGATTGCCGTCCTGATCATGCGGGTGGGGCTGCATCCCATTGCCGCCTATGCCGTGGCGCTGACGGTGGCCGCCGGTTTTGGCGCGGCGATGGGGGCGGCGATCCATTATCTGCGCGTGCCCAGTTTCATCGTCACGCTGGCGGGGATGTTTCTGGCACGCGGCAGTGCGTCGGTCCTGTCGCCCGACAGCATCGGGATCAAGCATGAGTTCTACAGCGCCGTGTCCCGCGCCTATATCCTGTTGCCGGGGGGTGGGCGGCTGACGGTGATCGCGATGATCATGCTGCTGGTCTTTGCGGGGGCCATTCTTCTGGCGCATCGCACCCGCTTTGGCGGCTATGTCTATGCGCTGGGGGGATCGGAAACCTCAGCCGCGCTGATGGGGGTGCCGGTGGCGCGGACGACGATCCTGATCTACACGCTGTCCTCCAGCCTCGCGGGTCTCGCCGGGGTGGTGTTTTCGCTTTACACCTCGGCGGGCTATTCGCTGAACGCGCTGGGGATGGAATTGGACGCCATCGCCGCCGTGGTGATCGGCGGGACGCTGTTGACGGGGGGCTATGGGCTGGTGGCGGGCACCTTTGTCGGGGTGCTGATGCAGGGGCTGGTGCAAACATACATCGTCTTTGACGGCACACTGTCGAGTTGGTGGACGAAGATTGTCATCGGCGCGCTGCTGTTTATGTTCATCGTCCTGCAACGTCTGATCTTCAGCGCATCGTCGCGCAAACGAGGGGCCTTCTGGAAAACATGACATGAGCGAACCGGGGAGCATTATCCGCACGCTCGCCGGTCGGCCCGTGGCAAGGAATTTCCACACCTATGTGATCAACGAGGTTGGGCGGGCGATTGTGTCCGGCCAGATCAAGGTGGGAAACGTCCTTCCCGGTGACAGCGAGATGATGGAACGTTTCGGCGTCTCACGCACGGTGCTGCGCGAGGCGCTGAAAACGTTGGAGGCCAAGGGACTGGTCGAAGCCCGCGCCAAGGTGGGCACCCGCGTGCTGCCGCTGGCGAGGTGGAGCTTTTTTGACCGTCAGGTGCTGGAATGGGTGCTGGAAAGCGGCCCGTCGGCGGGGTTTCTGGAGTCGTTCCATCTGGTGCGGTTGCGGCTTGAGGTGGACGCGGCCCGTCTGGCGGCGCAGCATCGGGACGGCGAACATATCCGGCTTTTGCACTATTGGCTGAACCAATGCGAAAAGATGGGCCGCCAGCCGGAGCCCTTTGCCTTGGCGCTGTTCGAATTTCACCGGATCTTGGCCGAGGCGTCGGGGAACCCTTTCTTGCGGGCGGCGAATGCGGTGATGGAATTCGGCGTGGCGGTCAGCGTGTCGGCCCGGCTGACGCCCGGCGGCGATGCCCCGCCCGAAGGCTTGGCCCAAGGCCGCACCGCTGCTTACGCCGCGCTGTTGCTGGCGGTGGAAACCGGGGATGCCGACCAAGCCGCCGCGCGGATGGAAGCGGTTCTGGCGGCGGGGTGACGGGGTGGCGGTGACGCGGCGGATCGTGACGGCGGTGGGAATTGCGGCGCTGTGTCTGGCGCTGGTCTTTGCCGTGGCGCGCTTTGTCCGGGCGGCCAGCTTTGCCGATGGCGTGGAAACCGCCGATGCCACGCTGCGCCAGACGGTCAACGCGCTGGACGGGCATTTGCGGCGGTTCGAAACCCTGCCCGCCTTGCTGGCCCGACAGGTTGAGGTGCGCGAATTCCTGACCGCCCCGCCTGATGCGGACGGGGTGCAGCGGATGAACCTTTGGCTGAAATACACCAACCGGGTCATCGAAGCGTCAGACCTTTATCTGATCGCATCGGATGGCACGACGCTGGCCGCATCGAACTTTGACCGCGATGAAAGCTTCATCGG
>CALRPK020000300.1:0-3945 GCA_943370015.1 Paracoccus haematequi | reverse complement strand
GGCGGTCTCTGCCTCGGTCGCACCCGGACCGGCAGCTATGACCTGCCGCCAGGCCCGCGCGGCGGCGGTTTCGCTGACAAGGGCCGAACGTGCCCCCAGCAGGGCCAAGGCACGGGTCAGGCCTGATTGCAGGGCGGCGGCAAAGCGCGCCTCGGCATCCGCATCGGCGGCGGTCAGGGGCGGCGGGGGGCCATCCGGGTCCAGCAGGCTATGGGCCAGCCCCGACACCCCGCGCTGCGCCGTGGCACCCAATAACTCCACCGTTGCAAAAGCCCCTTCGGCCAGACGCGCGGCGGGTTCGGGTAGGGCGTCCAAGGGCAGGGCCTGTTTCAGCGTGCGCCCGCCGCGCTCGGCCACAAAGCGCAAAGACCGCGCCACATCCTTGATCGGTGCCGCATCAAGGCGCGGAAGCGGAAAGGGCGAACGGTTTGGCATGGCGGGCGACTCCTTGCGGGAACTCTAGCACCGGGAATCTGCCCCCGATAGGCCGAACGCCCCGGCAGTGAACCGGGGCGTTTAACTCATTTCAGATGACGGCCAATCAGCGCGGCCACAGTGTCGGGGTCTTCCATATGCGGCACATGGCCCACCCCGCGCAAAAGGTGCAAGGCCACCTCTCCGTGCGCGGCAAGCGCCTGTTTCCACGGCAGAATGCGGTCATCCCGGCCCCAGATCATCAGCGTGGGTGCGGACACCCTCTCCAACGCGGCGGTCAGGTCAAAGGCCTGCACGCCATCGGGGAACAGGACTTGCGCCAACTCTTGTTGCGCTGCCCGCAGATCGGGATCGATCCGCGCCAGCATCGCGGCCTTGGCAAAGTCATGGCTGATGCCATCGGGCCGCGCGGTCAGGCGTTTCAGCCACGGTGCAAGGCTGTCTGCCGTGGTTGCCCGCGCGATGCCGTTCAGCGCCGCGCCGTCGATCTCCGGCCCCAGACCCGCAGGCGACAGCAGCGACAGTGTTTTCACCTGACGCGGGCGGATGTCCGACACCGCCAGCGCAACCGCGCCGCCAAGGCTATGGCCCAAGACATGCACCGGCGCATTGGTCACACGGTCAAACACCTGCACCACCGCTTTCGCCAGATCGGCAAAGCCAGACAGACGGCGCAGGGGCGAACGGCCATGCGAGGGCAGGTCGATGCGGATCAGCGGCAGATCGCGCGGCAGGGCGCGCTCCAGCGCCATCCATCCGGTCGAATCCGCAGCAAACCCGTGGATCAGCACAAGCGGCGTGCCTGTGCCTTTGCGCGTCGTGACATGCAGATCGCCGGGTTGCGGGGTCCAGTCCAGAGGGGGTGTGCTTTCAATCGCATGCGATTGAATCGCTGGCGCTTTGATTGTCGGCGACGGGATCGCCTTCGTCTCGCGCCGCGCCAAGGCGGTTTCCACATCGGCGCGTTGGATGCGCCCGCGCGGGCCGCTGCCGACGAGTGCGCTCAGCGTCAAACCCGCCTCGCGCGCCAGACGGCGGGCGACGGGGGTGGCGCGCAGGTCGGTGGCCTCATTGGCCGCCTGTGCCGGGCTGTGTGGCGTGGCGATGACGGGGGCAGGGGCAGGGGCTGCAACGGCCATGACCTCAGCCATCTCTGCCACCGAAGAAACGGCAGAAGGCAGGGCCACCATGGCCTCCCCTTCCGCGTAAAGATAGGCCACAGGGCTGCCCACGGCGATCACCTGACCCGGTTGGGCGAGGATCTGGCGCAAGAAGCCAGAGGCCGGGGCCTCCACCTCCATCGCGGCCTTGTCCGTTTCGATATCAAACAGCGCCGCACCCTTCTTCACCGCTTCGCCCTCGGCGACATGCCAGATGGCGAGCGTGCCCGTGGCCATGTCCATGTCCACCTTGGGCATGATGACTTCGACGGGCATCTCAGACCTCGCTCTTGGCCAGACGGCGCGCGATGGTTTCGATATCAGCCACTTGCGGCACGGCGGCGCGTTCCAGATCGGGGTTATAGGGGATCGGCGCTTCGGCCCCGCCCAGACGCTGGATCGGCGCATCGAGATAATCAAACGCCTCACTCTCCGCGATCAGGGCAGAGATTTCAGCACCGACGCCAAGGGTGCGGACACCTTCGTAGACGCAGAGCAACTTGCCGGTTTTCTTGACGCTCGCGATGATTGTGTCACGGTCGATGGGTCGGACGGAGCGCAGGTCGATCACCTCAACCTCGATCCCTTCAGCCGACAGTTTCGTCGCGGCTTCCAGCGCGCGATGCACCATGATGGCAGAGGCCACGATGGTCACGGCATCGCCCGTGCGGCGGATGGCGGCCTTACCGATGGGGGTGGTGTAATAGCCCGTCGGCACCTGACCCTTCATCTTGTAAAGCAGTTTATGTTCGAAGACGATCACCGGGTCCGGGTCCGCCAAAGCGGCCAAAAGCAGCCCCTTGGCATCTTCGGGGGTGGAGGGTTGCACCACCTTTAGCCCCGGCACATGGCCGAACCACGCCTCAAAGGATTGGCTGTGCTGAGCCGCCGCCCCGGTGCCAGACCCTGCGGGCATGCGGAATACCACTGGCACCGCCGCCTCACCGCCCAGCATATAGCGCAGCTTGGCGGCCTGATTGACGATCTGCTCCATCGCCAAGGCGGCGAAGTCACTGAACTGGAATTCAAAGATCGGCTTGAGGCCCGTCAGCGCCGCCCCCACAGCCACACCCGCCCCGCCGAGTTCGGAAATCGGGGTGTCCATGATGCGGTCAGGGCCATATTTGTCGATCAGGTC
The DNA here is from genome assembly GCA_943370015.1 of Paracoccus haematequi. Taxonomy (GTDB): domain Bacteria; phylum Pseudomonadota; class Alphaproteobacteria; order Rhodobacterales; family Rhodobacteraceae; genus Paragemmobacter; species Paragemmobacter haematequi_A. The sequence continues at coordinate 1,212 of CALRPK020000300.1, read as the reverse complement.
CAACGTGACCTGAAACGCGCCGCCGTAGGTGCCAATATCTTCGCCCATCAGGATGACCGTCGGGTCGCGGTCCAGCGCGATGGTCATCGCATCGCGGATGGCTTCGGCATAGCTCATTTCGCGGGTTTCGCCCGAGGCGGCAACCTCGGTGATCTGGGTCTGGGCGTTCATGCCGCCACCTCCGCATGGACGAATTTCGTGACATCGCCGATCCCCGGCGCGGGGCTGGCTTTGGCGAAATCCACACCATCGGCCACCGCCTGTTTCGCCTCGGCCTCAACCGCTTCGGCCCTGGCGGCATCCAGCACGCCATGGGCGATCAATTCGGCGCGGAAGCGAGCGATGGGGTCGCGCGACATCCAATCCTCAATCTCATCCTTGGTCCGGTACCGGTTGCGGTCGGATTTGGAATGGCCGCGCCAGCGGTAGGTCAGGTTTTCCACCAAGGACGGGCCTTCGCCTGCCCGTGCCCGCGCAATGGCGATGTGCAGCGCCTCGGCCACGGCGGAAAAATCATTCCCGTCCACCGTCACACCCGGCATGGAATAGGCCGCCGCGCGGTCAGCGATATTGGGCACGGCGGTGGCATAGGCGGCAGGCGTCGACATGCCGTATTTGTTGTTCTCACAGACAAAAATCACCGGCAGTTTCCAGATCGCGGCCATGTTCAGCGCCTCATGGAACGCGCCTTCGTTGTTGGCGCCATCGCCGAAGAAGCAGATGGTGACGTCATCACGCCCCAAGCGTTTGGCGGTCAGCGCGGCCCCCACAGCGATGGGCAGCCCACCGCCGACGATGCCATTGGCCCCAAGGTTCCCGGTTTTCACATCCGCGATGTGCATGGAGCCGCCACGCCCGTGGCAATAGCCGGTTTCCTTGCCGAAGAACTCCGCAAACATCCGCCCCACATCCGCGCCCTTGGCGATGCAATGGCCGTGGCCGCGATGGGTTGAGGTGATCTTGTCGGCGTCCGTCAACTCCATGCAGGTCGCAACAGCGCTGGCTTCCTGCCCGATGGACAGGTGCATCGTGCCGTGGATCAGCCCGCGCATATAGCTTTCCTCGGCCCCTTCCTCGAACAGGCGGATCAGGTGCATCTTCCGCAGCGCCTCACGCAATTGGGCGGGCGAGAAATGGCGGATCGCAAAGGGGATATTGTCCTGAACGGTCATTCCGCCGCCTCCTTCACGCCGTAGACCAAGGCGTCCTGAC
>CALRPK020000299.1:0-3949 GCA_943370015.1 Paracoccus haematequi | reverse complement strand
GGTGGCGTATCACCTGCAACCCGAGGTATCCTCGGTCGGGTTCACGGTCGATTTCGGGCCGGATCAAATCACGGGGCAAATGCCCGTCACCTTGGCCGATCTGACCATTGATTTTGACCGTCTGTCCAATTGCAGCTTTGACGTGGCGCTGGACGTCACCGGGACCAAGGCCAGCTTTCCCTTTGCCGAACAGGCGCTGAAAGGGCCAAAGGTGCTCGACGCGGAAACCTTTCCCAGCATCACCTTCCGCTCGACCGCCGTGCGGGCCGAAGGCGACGGGGCGGCGGTGGATGGGATCATCACCATTCGCGGCGTGGAAAAGCCGATGACGCTGGCCGCCACGATCTATCGCCAGCAAGGCACGGTCGAGGGCGACCGCTCACTTCTGACGGTGCATTTGATCGGCGCGGTCAATCGGTCTGACTTTGGTGCCACGGGCTGGGCTGATATGGTGGGCGATCAGGTCCGGCTGGACATCACCGCCCGCATCGCAAGGGTCGGCGGATGATCTGGCGCAACGGGCCGGACGGCTATGGGCTGGTCTCGCGGTCCTTGCATTGGGGCATGGCGCTGCTGATCGTGGTGCTCTTGTCGTTGGGATTGCGGCTGTCCTCTATGCAACCTGACCTCTCGACGCTCTGGCTTTACGGATTGCACAAGACGCTGGGGCTGACGCTTCTGGCGCTGGTCCTGCTGCGCTTGGTCTGGCACCGCATCTCGCCGCCACCGCAGCCTTTGGCGTCGGGCTGGCAGGTCACGGCGGCCAAGGCGGGTCATCTGGCGTTATACGCGCTGATGCTGGTCATTCCGCTGTCGGGCTGGGTCGCCAGTTCCGCCACCGGGATTGACACGCTCTTTGCCGACCGCTGGGTGGTGCCCCCCATCGCCCCGGTGTCCGAAAGCCTTGAGGCCACCGCCTTTGCCATCCACGGCATCGCGACCAAACTGTTGATGGCGCTGGTCACGGTCCACGCCCTCGCCGCCTTCCAGCATGAAATGGCGGGGCAGGGCACCCTGACGCGGATGCTGCGCGGGCGGCGCTGAGTGTTCCAGCCCTGACCTTGCCTCTGGCCCTTCCCCGGGCCGCGCGGTAAACAGCGCGCGGACCGGGACGAAAGGCGCGCAACATGGCACGGATTCTGATCACTTCCGCCATCCCCTACATCAACGGGATCAAGCATTTGGGCAACCTCGTGGGCAGCCAACTGCCCGCCGACCTGTTCGCCCGCTACATGCGCGCCCGTGGGCATGAGGTGATGTTCATCTGCGCCACCGATGAACACGGCACCCCCGCCGAATTGGCCGCCGCCAAGGCGGGCAAACCGGTCGAGGCCTATTGCGCCGAAATGCATGAGGTTCAAAAAGACCTCGCCGCCGGGTTCCGCCTGTCCTTTGACCATTTCGGGCGGTCCTCCAGCCAGCGCAACCACCGCCTGACCCAGCATTTCGCGGGAAAACTGGCCGAGAATGGCCTGATTCAGGAAGTGTCGGAAAAGCAGGTCTTTTCCATCGACGACAACCGCTTTCTGCCCGACCGCTATATCACCGGCACCTGCCCGAATTGCGGCAACACCTCGGCCCGCGGCGACCAATGCGAGGAATGCACCAAGCAACTGGATCCGACCGATCTGATCAATCCGCGCTCGTCGATCTCTGGTTCGACGAATTTGGAAGTGCGCGAGACCAAGCACCTCTACCTGCGCCAGCGCGCCCTGCGCGACAAGCTGGAGGCGTGGATCGACTCCAAGACCGATTGGCCGATCCTGACCACCTCCATCGCCAAGAAATGGCTGAATGATGGCGATGGCTTGCAGGATCGCGGCATCACGCGCGATCTCTACTGGGGCATCCCGGTGAAAAAGGGTGATCAGCCTTGGCCGGGGATGGAAGGCAAGGTCTTCTACGTCTGGTTCGACGCCCCCATCGAATACATCGCAGGCACCGCCGAATGGGCCGATGCCCACGGTCTGGACGATGCCGCGTGGGAACGCTGGTGGCGCTCCGACAAGGGGGCGTCTGACGTCACCTATTACCAGTTCATGGGCAAGGATAACGTGCCCTTCCACACCCTGTCCTTCCCCGCCACGATCTTGGGGAGTGGTGAGCCGTGGAAGCTGGTCGATTACCTGAAATCCTTCAACTACCTGAACTATGACGGCGGCCAATTCTCGACCTCTCAGGGTCGCGGCGTGTTCATGGATCAGGCGCTGTCGATCCTTCCGGCGGATTACTGGCGCTGGTGGCTCTTGTCGCATGCCCCCGAAAACTCGGACAGCGAGTTTACGTGGGAAAACTTCCAAGCCAGCGTCAACAAAGACCTCGCCGATGTCTTGGGCAACTTCGTCTCTCGCGTGACCAAATTCGCCAAGTCGAAACTGGGGGAGGCGATCCCCGAAGGTGGCGACTTCACCCCGGCGGAAACCGCCCTGATCGCCGACCTCGGCGCGCGCATCCGCGACTATGAAACGCTGATGGGCCAGATGGAGGTGCGCAAAGCCGCGGCTGAGCTGCGCGCGATCTGGGTGATCGGCAACGAATACCTGCAAGCCGCCGCCCCGTGGTCCGCCGTCAAGACCGATCCCGCCCGTGCGGCGGCCATCGTGCGGCTGTCGCTGAACCTGATCCGCGTCTATGCCATCCTGTCGCGCCCCTTCATCCCGGATGCCGCCGCCACGATGATGACGGCGATGGGGTCGGACGATTGGGCATGGCCCGAAGACGTGCCTGCCGCTCTGCGCGCCTTGGCCCCCGGCGATGCCTTCAGCGTGCCCGAAAACCTGTTCCGCAAGATCACCGACGAGGAACGCGCCGACTGGCAACAGAAATTCTCAGGCATCCGCACCTAAGCCCTCTCTCCTTTGCTCAAATATCCTCAGGGGGGTGAGCCCGGCACGGGCGAGGGGGGCGCGAGCGCCCGCCCGTTGCCCTGACCCGCGCCCTTGCGCGGGGCGGGGCGCAGGGGCATGCGGGCCTATGGCCCGCTCCGCTTGATATCGGGGCCCGCTCTGGACACTCCGCCTTCGCTGCTTACCTTTCACCTTTCCCGAACTTCATGAGGCTGCCATGACCCTGACCACCACCCCTTTTGGCCCGACAGGCCGTGATGTCACCCGCATCGGCTTTGGCGCTTGGGCCATCGGCGGCAGTTGGGGGGATGTGTTGGAAAGCGATGCCAAGGCCACGCTCTCGGCCGCCTTGGATGCCGGGATGACCTTCATCGACACGGCGGATGTTTACGGCGATGGCCGGTCCGAACGCATTATCCGCGATGTGCTGAAAACCCGCAGCGACAGGCCCTTTGTCGCGACCAAGGCCGGGCGTCGTCTGAACCCGCATGTCGCGGCGGGCTATACGCCTGCGGCGATTGAGGCCTTCATCGACCGTAGCCTGACCAACCTTGGCGTCGATTGCCTTGACCTTGTGCAACTGCACTGCCCGCCGACCGAGGTATTCTATACCCCCGCGCTATTTGACGGGCTTGAGGCGCTGAAAGCCAAAGGCAAAATCGCGGCTTGGGGTGTCTCGGTCGAAAAGGTCGAAGAGGGGCTGAAGGCCATCGACTATCCGGGCTGCGCCTCGGTCCAGATCATCTACAACATCTTCCGCCAACGCCCCGCCGCGCTGTTCCTGCGGGAGGCGAAAGCGCGGGGTGTGGCGGTGATTGCGCGGGTGCCGCTGGCCTCGGGCATGTTGACGGGCAAGATGACCGCCGCATCGACCTTTGCCGCCGACGATCACCGCGCCTTCAACCGCCATGGTGAGGCGTTTGACATGGGTGAGACCTTTTCGGGCGTGCCCTATGACGTCGCCCTGCAAGCGGTCGAGGAATTGAGCCCGCTGGTGCCTCAGGGTGCTTCGATGGCGCAATTCGCCCTGCGCTGGATCTTGATGTCCGAGGCGGTGACCGTGGTCATTCCCGGCGCGCGGACGCCCGCGCAATCGCTGGCCA
>CALRPK020000298.1:0-3951 GCA_943370015.1 Paracoccus haematequi | reverse complement strand
ATGCTGTCCTATCAACATATCTACCACGCCGGAAACCTTGCCGATGTCCAGAAACATGCGCTTCTGGCATGGGTCTTGGACTATCTGACGCGCAAGGACAAACCGATCTCTTACATCGAAAGCCATGCCGGGCGCGGGGTCTATGACCTGACGGCGGCGGAGGCGGTCAAGACCGGTGAAGCGGCGGCGGGCATCGCGGCCTTGCAGGCGCGGTTTTCACCCGATCACCCCTATGCGCGGCGCTTGGCCGAGACGCGGGCGATGTATGGCGAAACGGCCTATCCCGGTTCCCCCCTGATCGCGGCGCTGTCTTTGCGGGATGGGGATGTGATCCATCTGGCCGAGTTGCACCCGCAGGAACGCGCCGCGCTGTCGCGAGAGGCGGAACGCTGGGGCGCGCATGTGCGGGGCGAGGATGGGTTGAAAATGGCCGTCTCTATCGCGCCGCCCACGCCGCGCCGGGGGATCCTGGTGATTGATCCCTCCTATGAGGTGAAGGAGGATTACGCGACGATCCCCAAGGTCATCGGTCAAGTGGCGCGGAAGTGGAATGTGGGGATCGTGATGCTATGGTATCCGATCCTGACCCAAGGTCTGCACCTGCCGATGCTTGAGACTTTGATGCAAGACCATCCCGACGCCTTCCGCCATGAGCTGCGCTTTCCCCCCGTGCGCGAAGGCCACAAGATGATCGGCTCCGGCATCTGGATGCTGAACGCGCCTTACGGCATCGAAGATGAGGCCGCGCATCTGGACCGGCTGTTCCGAAAGGGCTGAGCGATGCTGGAATTCCACACGCTGGATGTGTTCACCGACCGCGCCTTTGCGGGCAATCCGCTGGCGGTGGTGCTGGGGGCGGATGGGCTGAGCACGGCGCAGATGCAGACCATCGCGCGGGAATTCAACCTGTCCGAAACGATCTTCGTCATGGCCCCGCGTGATCCGGCTCATACCGCCCGCGTGCGGATTTTCTTTCCGACGGCAGAGATCCCCTTTGCCGGGCATCCGACGGTGGGCTGCGCCATCCATCTGGCCACGCAGGCCGCAGGCGCGGGCGATTTTTCGGCGGATTTGGTGCTGGAAGAAGAGGCAGGACTGGTCCCCGTCACAGTCACCCGCAAGGGGGACAGCGTTGAGGCCGAGTTTGCTGCCCCCGTCCTGCCCCATGCAGCGGCGGGAGCGGTGTTGACCGAGGCACTGGCCCCGGCGTTGGGGCTGGTGCCCAGTGACATCGGTTTTGGCGCGCACCGTCCGGCGGTCTGGCAAGGGGGGCCTGCGTTTTTGTATGTGCAGGTGGCCACGCTGGACGCCTTGGCGCGGGCGCGGCCGATCCAGCCGCATTGGGACGCGGTGATGCGGGCGGCGGGCGTGGACAGCGCCTATCTTTACACAGCCGGTTCGGAGTGCGACTTTCGGGCGCGGATGTTCTCGCCCACCGCAGGCATCCCGGAAGATCCCGCCACAGGATCGGCCAGCGCCATCCTTGCCGCGCAATTGCAGGCCTCAGGCGCGCTGACGGGGACCGAAGACCGGTTCACCCTGCAGCAAGGGGTTGAGATGGGACGCCCGTCCCGCATCCATTTGACCGTTCAGCAGCACGGCGACCGGGTGACCCGCGTGTTGCTCCGGGGGTCTGCCGTGCCGGTGTCCAGCGGTCGGATCGTGGTTCCGCAAGGCCAGTGATCCGATAGCGCGCCCGCAAGCGGGCGCAAGCGATGCGCCTTGTTCCGCGCAAAGCGCGCGGCACAAGGCAAGGGGGGCTTGTGCAGCCCCCGTCGCCCGGCGGGCCGGGCGACTCCCCCGGCAGGATATTTGGGCAAAGGAGATTGGGGGCAAGCCGTGCCGAAGCCGTGACTTGCACCGGCTTGTCGCCGCTGCGGCTGCGCCCTATCCTTGGGGCATGTTGGAAACGATCCTTCGCGCCCTTGTCGCGCCCGCCCCAGAACGACTGCCCGATCAGGATGCCCGCCTTGCCTTGGCGGCGCTGTTGGTGCGGGTGGCCAAGACCGATGGTCTTTACGCCGCCGAGGAGGTGGAGTTGATCGACCGCGCCCTTGCCGCGCGCTATGATCTGGACGCCTTTGCTGTGGCACGCTTGCGCGCAGAGGCCGAGGACCTAGAGGCGCAGGCCCCTGATACCGTACGTTTTACCCGCGCGTTGAAATCGGCAACGGCGCTTGAGGATCGCGCCGGTCTGGTTCAGGCGATGTGGTCCGTGGCCTTGGCCGATGGCACGCGCGACGCGGAAGAGGACCGGTTGCTGCGGATGGTGGCCAATCTACTGGGTTTGACGGATGTGGAATCAAACCTTGCGCGGCAGCGGGCCGAACGCGGGGCCGACCGGGGATGATCGCCGCATTGCCGATGTATGACCGCCCCGATCTGACCGGGGCGACGGATCGCTATTGGGCGCTGATCCGGGACGGGCTGCGCGCGGGCGGGATTGCCGCCCCCGATGCGTTACGGCGGGGGGATGCGGAGTTGATGCCGCATTGGCTGATGCCCGATCTGGTCTTGTCGCAGACCTGTGGCTTTCCCTATCGCGCGCGCCTGCATGGCAAGGTGCGTTTGATCGGCACGCCGGATTTCGGGGTCGAGGGCTGCCCGCCGGGCTATTACCGATCTGTGCTGATCGCGCGGGCGGAGGATCCGCGTCAGGCTTTGGCAGAGTTTGACGGGGTGACGCTGGCCTATAACGATGGTCTGTCACAATCGGGTTGGGCTGCGCCGCAGAACCATGCGGCGGCTTTGGGGCTGCGCTTTCCGGCGGGGATCGAGACTGGATCGCATGCGGCATCCCTGCAGGCAGTGGCGGAGGGGCGGGCCGATCTGGCCGCGCTTGATGCGGTGACCTTTCGGCTGTTGTCGCGCACAGAGCCTGCGGCGGCGGCGGTCAAGGTGGTGGCGTGGACCGATCCCACGCCGGGCCTGCCCTATATCTGCGCCGAATCCGTCGATGCGGCGGCTGTTTTTGCTGCCGTTGCGACCGCGATTGAGGTGCTGTCCGCTGCGGATCGCGCGGCGCTGGGGGTGCGCGGGCTGATTGCGATCCCGGCGGAGTCCTATCTTTCGGTACCCACGCCACCGCCGCCTGCCGGAACACCGCCTGAAAATTGATCAAATTGACGTAGCGGCACCTGTTGCGGCGCAGAACAGCCGTTGCAAAGGGGGCATGCTTGCGTCTTACTTTGCCAACTGTCGTAAAGCGGAATTCCATCGCCTTGAACACCGAGACCCCTGTCATCCGGATCACAGACCTGCACAAAAGCTATGGCCAGCTTGAGGTGCTGAAAGGTGTCGATCTGACCGCGCCGCGCGGCCATGTGGTGTCGCTGATCGGCTCCAGCGGGTCGGGCAAATCGACGCTGCTGCGCTGCTGCAATCTGCTGGAAGACAGCCAATCCGGCGACATTCTGTTTGAAGGCGAGGCCGTGCGCTGGAAGGGCCAAGGGTTGGCCCGCCAACCTGCTGATCGCGCTCAGGTGACGCGGATGCGGACCAACCTGTCGATGGTGTTTCAGCAGTTCAACCTGTGGTCCCATATGACCATTCTGGAAAATGTGATGGAAGCGCCGGTGACGGTGCTGAAGCACGATCCCGCAGAGGTGGAGGCCAAGGCGCGCCAATACCTTGCCAAGGTGGGCATTGCCGACAAAGCCGATGCTTGGCCCGCGCAACTGTCGGGGGGGCAACAACAACGCGCCGCCATCGCGCGGGCGCTGTGCATGGAACCGCGCGCGCTGCTGTTTGATGAGCCAACATCCGCCCTTGATCCCGAATTGGAGCAAGAGGTGGTCAAGGTCATCAAGGCGCTTGCCGAAGAGGGGCGCACCATGATCCTTGTGACGCATGACATGAAACTGGCGGCCGATGTGTCGGACCATGTCATTTTCCTGCACAAGGGAAAGATCGAAGAGGAGGGTCCGCCGGACCGCCTGTTCGGGAACCCGC
>CALRPK020000297.1:0-3952 GCA_943370015.1 Paracoccus haematequi | reverse complement strand
AGTCGGGCCATGTTGGAATGGCGCGACGAAGGGGCGGTGCTATCCATGCGCCCGCATGGCGAAAGTGCTGCGATCATCGAGGTTTTCACGGCCCAGCATGGCCGTCACGTTGGTGTGGTGCGCGGGGGCGCCTCGCGCCGGATGGCGGCTGTTTTGCAGCCGGGGTCACAGGTCGCGGTGACATGGAAGGCGCGGCTGGAGGGGCATATGGGTGCCTTCACCGTGGAACCCGTGCGGTCGCGTGCGGCGGTGCTGGGGGACCGTCTGGCGCTGGCGGGCTTGTCGGCCACTTGTTCCTTGCTGCGTGCCGCCCTGCCAGAGCGTGAGCCGCATTGGCCTTTGTGGCAGGGCAGCATGGTCTTGCTGGATGCCTTGGCCGAAGGCGGCGATTGGCCGGCGCTCTATCTGCGCTGGGAGATGCAGATGCTGGAGGATTTGGGCTTTGGTCTGGACCTGTCGCGCTGCGCGGTGACCGGCAGCCGGGATGATCTGGCCTTTGTCAGCCCTAAAACGGGGCGCGCAGTCAGCCGTCAGGGCGCGGGGGAGTGGGCGGAGCGGCTGTTGCCCTTGCCGCAGGGGCTGTTGGGGCAGGGGCCGGTCAGTCGGGCGGAACTGGCGCAGGGACTGGCGATCACCGGCCATTTCCTGACGCGGGAACTTTCGCCGCTGATGGATGGCAAGCCGCTGCCCGAGGCGCGGGGGCGGCTGCTCGATCTGTTTGCCAAAGCCTAGCCGGAGTCTGTTCCCGACGCCGCCCTGTCGCCACCATCGCAGCGGTTGTGCCGGGGCTGCGGCATGATGCCCAAAAGTTAAGCGCATCATGGCCACCAGATACATCCCCCTTTTCCTGCGGCACAGCCCCACACCCAGCGTGCGGGATTTCGCGCTTTTGGCCGGGATCGAGGCGGCGGTGCGTGGGACGTTGATCTCGGCCATGCCGCTGACGGTCTATGCCGCGTTGGGCAATGCCGAGGATACTTCTGCCGCCTATTTCCACGCTGGGATTGCCGCGCTGATCTGGGGGCTGATGGTGCCGTGGTTCACCAAGGCGATCCCCCGGCGCTGGATGTATTCGGGGGGGTGTTTGCTTTATCTGGTGGGGATGGCGCTTGCGATCCTTGGCACCGATCTGTCGGTGCAGGCCGCGCTGATCTGCCTGTCGATGGCGACTGCGACAACCTTTGTCTGCTTCAACGCCTATGTTCTGGATTACATCGACCGCGCCGATCTTGGAAAGAACCAATCGATGCAGATGGTCTTTGCCGCCGGGCCTTGGGCCATCGGGCCGATGACCGGGGTTTGGTTGCATGGGGTCTGGGCGCCAGCGCCGTTCCTGCTTGCAGGGGGCTTTGCGGTGACACTCGTGACCGTATTCTGGGTGCTGCGACTGGGCAATGGCAAGCAGATCCAGCGGGCCAAGAAACCGGCCACCAATCCTGTTGCCTATCTGGGGCGGTTCTTCCGCCAACCGCGTCTGATTGCGGGTTGGTTGTTCGCCGTGATGCGATCCTGCGGGTGGTGGGTCTATGTGGTCTACTTGCCGATTTTCTGCATTGAAAGCGGTCTTGGAGACCATGTTGGCGGGGTCGCCTTGTCGATTTCGAACGCGCTTTTGTTCATCTCGCCCTTGTTCCTGCGTTTTGCACGGCAAACCTCGGTGCGGCGGGCGGTGCGGGTGGCGTTCGGGCTGTGCGGCACTTGCTTCCTGCTATCGGCGGCCTTTGCCCCGCTGCCTTGGCTTGCCGTGGTGGCGATGATGGGGGCGTCGATCTTCCTTGTCTTGCTGGACGTGGTGGGGGGCTTGCCCTTCCTGATGGCGGTGAAACCGTCGGAACGGACAGAGATGAGTGCCGTCTATTCCAGCTTCCGCGATGTGTCGGGCATTCTGACGCCGGGGGCGGCGTGGCTCGTGCTGTTGGTGGCGCCCTTGCAGGGCGTTTTTGCAGCGGCAGGTCTTGGCTTGCTGACCGCGTTCGCCGTGGCCGGGCGGTTGCATCCAAGGCTTGGCACGCCACGGCCGTCGAGTGGTGGGACGAGCGTTGCTTTCAGCGCGCCACCCAGCGCGCAGTCGCAAGCAGCGCCTCAGCCGGGGGAATAAAGCGCATATCCATCCGCGTGACGGCCTGCGCATTGCTGACAGTTTCGACATAGTCGAGTTTCGGCAGGATCGACCGGATTTCCGGATCAAACAACGCCATCAGGCGCACCATCCATACGGGCGCGACTTGGCGCGCGATGCGGCGGTCTGGAAAGGATGCGCGCAGGATTTGCCCCATCTCAGCAAAACTGAGCGATCCGGCTGACGCAATGAAGCGGCTTCCCGCCAGTGTTGGGTCTTCAACTGCCTTCAGATGCATCCGTGCGACATCACGCACATCGACAACAGGCAAGCCGATCGGTGGCTGCATCGGGTCTTTGCCCGACAGCAGGCGACGCACAACACTGACAGAGCTGCCCGCTTCGGACCCGATGGGCGGGCCAAGGACAAGGCCGGGGTTGATCGTGGTCAGCGCAAGGTCATTGTCCCGCGCAAAGTCCCACGCCTCCCGTTCGGCAAGGGTCTTGGACCGCGCATAGGCGGTGGCGGTGGGTTCGTCCGGGTCGCACCAATCGGTTTCATCATGCTGGCTGCGGCGACCGTCTTGCAGGATCGCAACACAGGATGAGGTAAGCACCACACGTCTGATCCCGGCCGCATGGGCCGCGCGCAATGCCCGCAGGGTGCCTTCGACGGCGGGGCGGATCAGGTCATCGGCATTCTTGGGCTGCGCGATGGGAAAGGGCGAGGCGGTATGGACCAGCACATCCGCCCCTGTCGCCGCCTGCGACCAGCCATCGTCGGCGGTCAGGTCGGCGCGGTGCAGCGTCAGGCGGTCCAATGCTGCGGGATCAGTTAGATGCGGGCGCACGTCAGCGCGCAGCGCATCGCCCTTGCCCGGATCGCGCAGGGTGGCGCGCAGGCTATGGCCCGCGTTTAACATCTGGACCGCGCAGTGGCGCGCGATAAAGCCGGTGATGCCGGTCAGCAGGATCGTGCGCTGGGCAGGCATCGGACACCTCTGGTCATGGGCAGTCAGGGCGACGGTGCCCGGTCTGCCATGTAACCACAAGTTTCCTTAATCCAAGAGCCGCCGCGCGATGACCTGCGCCTGAATCTCAGCTGCCCCTTCAAAGATGTTCAGGATACGGGCATCGCATAGAATGCGGCTGATCTGGTATTCCAGCGCAAACCCATTGCCGCCATGCACCTGCAAGCCGTTGTCTGCACAGGACCACGCCACCCGCGCACCCAGAAGCTTGGCCATCCCAGCCTCAAGATCACAGCGCTTGTCGTTGTCCTTTTGCCACGCGCTGAAATAGGTCAACTGCCGGGCGATCATGATCTCGACCGCCATCATCGCGAGCTTGCCGGAAATGCGCGGGAAGGCGATCAGCGGCTTGCCGAATTGCTTGCGGTCTTCTGCATATTTCATCGCCACATCCAGCGCGGCTTGGGCCACGCCGATGGCACGCGCGCCGGTCTGGATGCGGGCGGATTCAAAGGTCTGCATCAATTGCTTGAAGCCCTGACCTTCGACCCCGCCCAAAAGGTTCTCACCCTTCACGCGGAAATCGTCGAAGTTGACGGTGTATTCCTTCATGCCGCGATACCCCAGCACCTCAATCTCGCCGCCCGACAGGCCGGGGTCGACAAAGGGCGTCTCATCGGTGCCGGGGGTCTTTTCGGCCAAGAACATCGACAGGCCGCGATAATCGCTGGTGCCTTCGATGGTGCGGGCCAGAACCGTCATCACATGGGTGCGGGCGGCATGGGTGATCCATGTCTTGTTGCCGCTGACGGTCCAGTCATCCCCATCGCGGCGCGCGCGGGTGCGCAGGCTGCCAAGGTCAGACCCGGTGTTGGGTTCGGTAAAGACAGCCGTCGGCAGGATTTCCCCGCTGGCGAGTTTCG
>CALRPK020000296.1:0-3959 GCA_943370015.1 Paracoccus haematequi | reverse complement strand
AATCAGGGTTACCGCCCCGCCGTAACCTTCGGCCCGCAGGGAAACCGCCAACTGGCTGCCCGCATGGCCCGCGCCGATGATAATGATACCATTCATCTTTGCGCCACCTGCAAGACCACGCCCGCCATGCCCTCAGTCACGGTGACCTGGCAGGTCAGGCGGCTGTTGGATTGGAAGTTTTGCGCGACGAATTCCAGTGTTTCGGCCTCCAACGCCTCGGCCCCGGGCAGGTCGCCCGCGATCAGATAGCAATGGCAGGTCGCGCACATGGCGCTGCCGCCACATTCGGCGATTATGCCTTCAACATTGGCGCGAGTGGCGGCAACCATCAGGCTTTCGCCGGGATGTGCGGAAACCTCCCGACGGGTGCCGTCGGGTTCGACAAAGGTGATCAGGGGCATGTCTGGTCCTTACAGGAACTGGCGTCCGCCATCGATGATGACGGTCTGTCCGGTGATGAAACTGGCAAGCGGTGAGGCAAGGAACAGCGCCGCCCCCACCATGTCATCCGATCCCGCCGCGCGTTTGATCGCGCCGCGCGTGATGCCGTAGCTTGCAGCATCCTCCATCAGGCCAAGGCTGGCCTCGGTCAGGGTGAAACCGGGGGCGAGGGCGTTGACGGTGACCCGGTCCCCGCCCAATTCCCGCGCCAAGGCACGGGTCATGGCTATGACCGCGCCTTTTGAGCTGACATAATGCAGCCAATCGGGCGATCCGCTCATCACCGTGGCGGACGAGACGTTGATCACCGCCCCAGCCCCTGCCGCGCGCAGCTGCGGGGCTACGGCGCGGGTCGTTTGCCACGGGCCTTTGACGTTGACGGCCATCACACGGTCCCAGACGGCTTCGTCGATCTGTTCAAACCCTTTGCGTTCCAACCCGGCATAGATGGCCGCGTTGTTCACCAAGACGTCGATCCCGCCGAGGTGTTCCGCCGCCAATGCCGCCAAAGCAGAGGTAGACGCCTGCGAGGTCACATCCACCTGCGCCGCAAGCGCCGCCGCACCAATCCCCGCTGCCGTTTCCTGCGCGCCGGTCAGGTTGATGTCGGCCACCACCACGCGCGCACCTTCACGGGCAAAGGCTTCGGCAAAGGCGCGGCCAAGGCCACCTGCTGCGCCGGTGACGATCACGCGTTTGCCTGCCAAGTCTAGACCGCTCATCCGTTCATCCTTTCATCGCGTTCCGCCGAAGCCCAGCCTTCGGCCAGAAAGCCCTGCGCCATGATCCGCGCCTCGGGCGTCAAGAACGAGGGCAGGACGAAATCCTCCAGCATCGCCAAAGTCTCAGGTGCGGGGGTTTCAAACCAGCCGCCGATGGTCGAAACCCCATGCGGGGTAAAGCGCCACAGCTTGTCGGCATCCTTGACGATGGCATCTTCTGCCGACCGCGCCTCGCGCGTCGTGTCATGGCCGTCGATGATGCCAAGGATCGCCTTGTCATCCAGACCCAGCGCCAGATCGCAGAGGATATCCGCGCCAATCTCGACCCCGGCCAGTTCGTGGTCGCGTTGCAATTCGGGGAATTGCGGCTTTGGCCCCACCGCCTTGGCGAGTTTGTCCTGCGGCATCTTCTTCCAGCCGGTGTCGTGCAGGATGATGGCGGGCAGAACCACGGCCTCATCCGCCTCGGGGCGCAGCAGCATCAACCGCGCCGCCAGCCGCCACGCGATCAGCGTGTGGATGTCGTTGGACCGCACATCCAGCCAAGGCCGCGCCGCGCGCCACAGGGCAAGGTCACGCGGGGTCATGCCAGACCCTCATCATAGGTCAGATATACGGTCTTGTATTCCAGATAGCTTTCCACCCCATAGCGGCCCTTTTCGCGGCCGATCCCGGATTGCTTCATGCCGCCAAACGGGGCGGAGTGGTTGGAGCGGTGGATGTCATTGACCCAGACCGAACCTGCGTTGATCCGTTCCGCCAGCGCCAAACCGCGCCCGACATCGGCGGTGAAGACAAAGCCTGCAAGGCCATAGATCGTATCATTGGCAAGGGTCAGTGCCTCTGCCGCGCTGTCCACCGGCATGATGCCAAGGACGGGGCCAAAGGTTTCCTCGGTCATGATCTGCATGGAATGATCCGTGTCAGCGATCACGGTGGGCGGCAGGAAATAGCCGCCATCATAAAGTCCCCCGGCCAGCCGATCCCCGCCACAGCAGATGCGGGCCCCTTTGGCGCGGGCATCGGCGATCTGGCCGAAGGCATTGCCGAAGATCTTGGCGTTGACCATTGGGCCCATCGTGACAGGCTCCGTTTGGCCGTCGCCCACGGTGATTTTCGCCGCCTCGGCCAATAGCGCCGACAGGAAGGCGTCATAGACCGGGCGTTCCACATAGACCCGGTTCACGCGGTAGCAGAATTGCCCCGAATTGGCGAAGCCATGCCGCGCGATGGCGGCGGCGGCTTTGTGCAGGTCGGCATCGGCGCAGATGATGGCGGGGCTTTGGCCGCCCAGTTCCAGCGTCACCCGCTTGACGGTGCCGGTCGCAGCGGCAGCGATGGCCTTGCCCGCCGCCGTGCCACCGGTGAAGGCGACCTTGCCGGGGATGGGGTGGTTGACCATCGCCATGCCAATCCCGCGCCCGCGGCCTGTGACCACGTTGAAACAGCCCGCCGGATAGCCCGCTTGATGGAAGAGTTCCGCCAGCAGAAGGGTAGAGAGCGGTGTATCCTCGGCCGGTTTGGCCACCACGGTGCAGCCTGCGATCAGCGCGGCCCCGAGTTTGAAGCAGAGCAGCGTAATGGGATAGTTGAAGGGCGTGATGGCGACCACCACCCCCACAGGCTCGCGCCGGACCATGATCTTTTCGCCGGGTTGGCTTAGGATCACCTCATCATGCAGGCGCAACCCTTCTTCGGCGTAAACGTCCAACAGGTCGGCGGAGCGTTGGATTTCCGTCACCGCCGCCGCGACGGGGCGACCGAGTTCCGCAGTCAGCACCCGCCCGATCCGGTCGGCATTGTCGCGCATCAGTTGCGCGGCGCGGCGTTGCAGGCGGGCGCGTTCGGCGACGGGGACCATACGCCATGACGCCAAGGCCCGGTCGGCGGCGCGGATGGCGATATCGGCGTCCTCCGCATCCCCGGTGGGAACGGTATCGATAACATCCTCCGTGGTCGGGTTGGTGACAGGCTGGGTCGCGCCGGACACCGCAGAGCGCCAGCCGCCGTCGATGAACATTTCCATCGGGTTGGTCCTTCAGATCACGTTCAGCTTGAGGGTGACACGCGTGGCGCGCAATTCCTGCGCCGCCCAGTCGCGGCCCGCTTCAGTTTCCAACTGGGCCACCTGATGCTCCAGCCGGTCAGCATATTGGCGCGGGGTCATCTTGAACCAGTCGCAGGCGACGGAAACCCCCGTCACGCCAAAGCGCCACAGCTTGTCAGCATCCCGCACCAGACGGTCGTTCAGGTGGCGGGCCTCAGCCCGCGTGTCATGCCCGTCGATGATTTCGGCGACGGCGAGGATCACGTCCTCACCCCAGCCGGTTTCCTGCAATACCGGGCGCGACAGCCGCACGCCTTCGCTTTCATGTAAAAAGCGAACATCGGATTGCATCATATTGGGGCCAAAACCTTTTTCGATGATGTCCTGCATGTCGATGGAATACCAGCCGATGTCATGCAGCAGAATGGCAAGCGAGACGATATCGCGGTCGGCGTCAGGGTGCGCGGCCAGCAGGCGCTGCGCCCAGTCAAAGGACAAAGGCACATGCACATCGTTCTTGCGCGCACGCATATAGGGTTCGGCACGCCGCCAGACGGCATCGTAACGCGAGGATTGGGGAACAGACATCTGCATAGCGCATCCTTGGTCGGTGGGGCGGGCCATCCCATCGGGACAGCCCGCTGTCGGGATCAGGCGGCAGAGAGGATCGTGACCTCACCCGTCGTGCCATCGACGCGCAGCATTTGCCCGGTTTTGATCGTGCTAGAGGCGGTTCCCGTCCCCGTCAC
>CALRPK020000295.1:0-3966 GCA_943370015.1 Paracoccus haematequi | reverse complement strand
ACGGAGCCGATCGTGCTGCACCGCGATGCTGTCTCGGGCGGCGGCTATTTCATGGTGGGCACGGTCGTTTCTGCCGACATGGACCTGATCGGCCAATTGCAGCCGCACACGCCGACGCGGTTCGTCAAGGTCACGATGGATCAGGCCATCGCCGCGCGGGCGGATCGCAAGGCGGTGCTGGACAAGATCGCCGCCGCACTGGACTGACGCGGACGGCTGGGGCACCAACGGCGCGGGCGACCCACCGCCCGCGCCAAGAGGATGTGAGGATTGATGACCGAAAGCCCCCGATCCCCCCTCGCCGCCCCGCCGCATCTTCCGCGGCGGCGTTTGCGCGTGCTGGGAACCTCGATCACGCTGCTGCGCCAAGTGCGCGAACGGGCTGAGGCGGACCTTGGGTTTGATGTCGATTTCGAATTGCAGGATTTTGTGTCCTGCCAGCGCCAAGCGGCGATGCGGCCGGAAACCTATGATGTCTATGAACAATGTTTCCACAATCTGGACATCGTCTGGTTCTGGGGCGCGCTGCAACCCATCGATCTGACGCGCATCACCGAATGGGAGGGTGTGTCGGACCTCGTGAAGCTCGGCGGTATCAGCAAATACGCCGGGCGGGGGGCGGGCGATGCGCCGGTGAAGAAGCTTTACATCCAGCCGGGGGGATTTCTCGGCTCAAAACCCTCGCGTCTGATCTCGATGCTGCCCACGGTGCATAACATGGACAGTTTCGGCTTTGATGCCCGCGTCTTTGGCAATGGGCCGGATGTGCGGCCAAGCTGGGCATGGCTGCTGGACCGTCGCGCCAAGGGGCGGATCGCGCTGGTCGATGAACCGGCCATCGGCTTTTTCGATGCGGCCTTGGCGGCTGAGGCGTCAGGGGAATTGCAATTCGCCGATATCGGCAACATGACGATTGACGAGATCAACGCGCTGATGAAGCTGCTCGAACAGCGGCGGGTTGAGGGCTACTTCGTCGGCACGTGGCGCGAAGGCGGTGAAGCAGCGGCGCTGGTCGAACAAAGCCGGGTCGCGGTGCAAAGCATGTGGTCGCCGGTCTATGGCATGCTGGGTGGATCACGTGCGCATTTCGTCGAGGCGGCCCCGGTGGAAGGCTATCGCGCATGGCATGGCGGGGCCAGCCTGTCGCGCCATCTGCGCGGGGCCGAGCTTGATATGGCCTATGAATACATGAACTGGTGGCTGTCCGGTTTTGCCGGGGCGGTCATGGCGCGGCAGGGTTACTACATTTCCAACCCCGCGCGGGCGCAGGACCATTTGGCCCCGGAAGAATGGGCTTATTGGTATGACGGCGCGGCAGCATCGCGCGATCTGAGCGGACCTTCGGGCGATATTGCCGTGACCAAGGGCAGCCGCCGCGCCGGGGGGCCATATGTCGACCGCGTGCGCCGCATCGTGATCTGGAACACGGTCATGGATGAATACAACTACGCCGCCCGCGTCTGGGACCGTTTCGTGCGCCGCGTGGCCGAGGGGGCAGAGGCATGATCCGCTCGTCCAACCCCCTTGCGCAGGAACCGCGCTATGAGTTGATCACCCGCGTGCTGCGCGAAAACATCCTGTCGGGCACGCTGCCTGCGGGATTTGTGCTGCTGGAAGGCCCCATCGCCGCCGTGATGCAGACCAGCCGCGTGCCCGTGCAGGCCGCGCTCCGGAAATTGCTGGAAGATGGCTTGATCCACCGCTTTGACGGGCGGGGCTATCTGGTGGGCGATGGGCGCACCGAACTGACCCCGATCCGGCGCGATATCCGCGAGTTGGCGCTGGATGTCCCGACCGAGGTGGATGACGCGCTGCAAACGCGCGGCACATGGCGGCATGTCTATGATCAGGTCGAGGAAGAGGTCGCCTCGTGCCAGATTTTCGGGGAATTCCGCATCGTGGAAACCGAACTGGCCGACCATCTGGGCGTCAGCCGCACGGTGGTGCGCGATGTGCTGTCGCGCCTTCAGGAACGCGGGCTGATTCGCAAAAGCGCCTCGTCGCATTGGATCGCGGGACCGCTGACCGCGCGCACCGTGTCCGAGAAGTTCGAGCTGCGCGGAATCGTTGAACCCGCCGCCTTGCGGCTGGCCGCGCCGCATATCCGCTATGCCGAGGTAGAGGCGCTTTTGGAACGTCTGGGCACCGATCCCGGACTCACGCCCGACTTTCTGGGCGACGCACTCTTGGAACATTGCATCGCGCAGGCACCAAACACGGCGCTGGTCGAAATGATCCGCGGCAACCGGTTGCTTTTGTCCGCCGTCGACCGCGCCTTGATCCGTCTGGGTTTGCCGCGGGATGAGGATACCATCGAACAGTATCAGACCCTGTTCGACCTGATTTCACGCCATCCCATTGATTCCGCGTGTGAATATCTGCGCGACCATCTGTCCATCACCGCCCGGCGCTATCTGGCGCGCATGAAGATCGTCGCTGTCATTCCCGATGCAGGGTCTTTCGCTGCATACCTCAGTCCACAATGAAATGAATGTTGGGTGCAGTAATCATTTGTTTGCCGCGCGGATCGTTGCGGATCGTCTGAATTTTGCGCGTAAATGTTACGATACGTGCTGAAATTTGACCGAATGAGAAATTTGATAACCCGTTGACAGGTTCGATAAATAGCTATTTCATTCAAAGTACAGTTTCGAAGGATGGTCGGCAGCAGGCCGGTGTAGACGAGACAATAAATGGGGCGGCCCCGAAGCAGCCCCAATTCTCAGGCGAGGTGAAGTTGGACACTGCGGTCTTCAGACTGGACGGTGTGACCAAGCGCTATGGCGACTTGGTTGCGCTGGACAATGCGACGCTCGAGGCGGGTGAGAATGAGTATATCTCGTTCCTCGGCCCTTCCGGGTCTGGCAAGACGACGCTGCTGCGCGTCATCGCGGGCTTTGAAGCCCCCGAGGCGGGCCGTGTCCATTTCCAAGGGCGCGACATCACCAATGTTCCCGCGCATGAGCGTGGGATCGGCTTCGTGTTCCAGAACTTCGCCCTCTTTCCGCATCTGACGGTGGTGCAGAACGTGGGCTTTGGTCTGACGCATGGCAAATCCGGCCTGACCCCGGCGCAGGTTGAACAGCGCGCGCTTGAGATGATCGAGCTTGTCGGTCTGTCCGGCATGGAAGGGCGGGGGGTTGACCAAATCTCTGGCGGCCAACGCCAGCGGGTGGCCTTGGCGCGCACCCTGACGATGCAGCCAAAACTGGTGCTGCTGGACGAACCGCTTGGCGCGCTAGATGCCAACCTGCGCGGACGGATGCGCAATGAACTGCGCGCCATTCGCGAACGTCTGGGCGTGACCTTCGTGCATGTGACGGGCAGCGAGACGGAAGCCTTGGCGATGGGCGACCGTGTGGTGGTGCTGGACCGGGGCCGGATCATCCAGATCGGCGCACCGGGGCAGGTCTATGACCGTCCCGCGACGCCCGACGTGGCTCATTACCTGAACCGCTTCAACCTGTTTGATGGCACGCTGTCGGGTGGCCAGTTCACTGGCCCCTTCGGCACCGTGCCCGTGCCCGCCGCCGTAAAGGGCGACCGCGACGTCTATGCCGTGCGTTATGACCGGATGCAGGCGGTCGCCTTGGATGCCGCGCCGACCGGTCCGACCATCCGCGCCACCTTTATCGCCTCGGAATACCTTGGGTCTGCGGTGATGAACTTCTTCGACGCGGGCGATGGCCATGTGATCGAGATGGAGCATCACCTCTCGCTCGGTGCGCCGGAGGAATTCGAACCGCGGCAGGACTACCTGCTGACGTGGAACCCCGAACAGGCCATCGTCTTTGGCCGTGAGGTGCGCTGATGTCCGCCAATATCTCGATCCAGAAACGCCAATCCAACACCACGCGCTGGTTGCTGGCACCGGGCATCATCTGGATGTGCCTTTTCCTTGTCTTGCCGATCCTGATGATCGTCTATGTCTCGTTCTGGACGCAGACGACCTTTAACATCTCGTCC
>CALRPK020000294.1:0-3971 GCA_943370015.1 Paracoccus haematequi | reverse complement strand
ATCCTTGGGCGCGGGGGCCGTTGCACTGGCCGCAGCGGGGGCGGCCAAGGCGGGCGACTCGGTCGCCTCTGCCGCGTCCGGGGCCGCTGGCTCCGCCGCAGCGGGTGCGGCATCCTCCTCAACCGGTGCGCCATCGGCGTCTTCGGGGGCATCGGTCACCGCCGTTTCAACCCCCGGACGCGGCTTGGGCCGCAGCGATGTTTCCTCGGCCACCACCGCCCCGCCCGCCGTCACCGACAGGCACAGCGCCAGCACCCCGCCCCAGCCACAGGCCCAAACCGCCCTGTTCCCGCCCTTGCCCATCTCATCCCGCCTGTCCTGTCCCGGCGCGCGTGCACCGGGAGCATGCCCTTGCCTTGGGTCCGCCCTGCCGCCTCTGCCGGGGGCATCGGGAACCCTATCCTCATTGCGTCTGGCAGCAGGCCTCGATCACAGCCCGATCACACCTTGTGCCCTGCCACGCTTGGCGTCACTTTGCCGGAACGGGAACGGATTTGGAAGTGGACGGAGGAGAGAATGCCCGCGCAACGCCTGACTGTTGTCGTGACGCGACGGTTGCCTGAACCGGTGGAAACCCGGATGAAGGAACTCTTCGACGTCGAACTCCGCGACCCCGATACGGCCATGAGCCGCGACGACCTCGCCGCCGCCATGCGCCGCGCCGATGTGATCGTGCCGAACCTGACCGACCAGATCGACGCCGCTCTGATCGCACAGGCCGGGGACAAGTTGAAACTGATCGCCAATTACGGCGCGGGGGTCGATCACATCGACGTCGCCACCGCCCGCCAGCGCGGCATCCTTGTCTCCAACACCCCCGGCGTGGTCACCGAAGACACCGCCGACATGACCATGGCGCTGATCCTTGGCGTCACGCGCCGCATCCCCGAAGGCATCGCTACCATGCAACAGGGCGAATGGCAGGGCTGGTCGCCCATGGCCATGCTGGGTGGCCGCATCGCCGGACGCCGCTTGGGCATCCTTGGCATGGGGCGCATCGGCCAAGCCGTCGCCCGCCGCGCCCGCGTCTTTGGCATGCAGATCCACTACCACAACCGCCGCCGCCTGCGCCCCGAAGTCGAAGAACAGCTTGAGGCGACATGGTGGGAATCCCTCGACCAGATGGTCGCGCGGATGGATGTCCTCAGCATCAACTGCCCGCACACGCCCTCGACCTTTCACCTGATGAACGCGCGGCGGCTGAAACTGATGAAACCCAGCGCTGTGATCGTGAACACCTCTCGCGGTGAGGTCATCGACGAAAACGCCCTGACCCGGATGTTGCGCGCCGGTGAGATCGCCGGGGCAGGCTTGGACGTTTATGAGCGCGGGGCAGAGATCAACCCCCGCCTGCGCGAACTTCCGAACGCCGTCCTGCTGCCGCATATGGGTTCCGCCACGATCGAAGGCCGGATCGAGATGGGAGAGAAAGTCATCCTCAACATCAAGACCTTCGCCGATGGCCACCGTCCGCCGGATCAGGTTTTGCCGGGGATGCTCTAAGCCCGGCCATCCACATTCCCCGAAACCGCCCAGACCGCGCCGCATTTGCACGGTCTGGTTGCAGGACATATGTCCTTTGCTGCGTTTTGGGGTGCCATGTCCGCCAATACCGTGATCCGGCCCGGTCTTACCGTTGCCAGTCTGACCTTAGCCAGTCTCATCCTCGTCGCGGGGTGTTTGATCCTTGTGGTGCAAGGCCGCATGCCGGGTATCGTCACGGCCCATCCCCCGGACAGCGATCTGCAAGACCTATCCGCCCGACCGTCGACCGCGCCTGCGGCTGACCGGGCAGAGCTTTCAACTGCGGCCCCAACGCCTGATCCGCATGGCCTTGCACCATGGACCGACCGGCAGGCGCTCTTGGCGACAGGGCTCAATGGCTTTGGCCCCGCGCCCGCGCTCAGCCTTGCCCCGGTTGGGCCTGCCATCAGCCTTGCCCCGGCAAAGCCCGTGGCGATGTCCCCCCGGCTTTTGGACCTGTCCGACCTGACCAACGGCACCTGTCGCCCGCTGACGGCAACCGCCATCTGCCCCTGAAGCCCAAACCATGGCAAAAGGCCCCGCCGAGCAGGGCCTTCGTCCCTTTGGATCAGCCCCGATGCCTCAGGGTTGATCGGGCATCCCGCCCATGCCCCCACCTTGGAAATAGCCGTTGCCACGCACGCCGCCATAGTTGGTGACGGTGGTGTTGCCGCAGGCCGACAGCACCGTCATCATCAGAACGGCAGCGGCCAATAGGATCTGTTGCGTCATGATCGAATTCCCCTTTTCGACGTTAACTCCCTTTTCACAGATCGCCGTGGCAGCATTCGGGCAGACCTTGGGCAGTCTTTGGGCATCCCTTCGTCTGGGGGTGTCGGAACCCATTCACCCCCGCGCGGCGTTTGGCAGGGTACGAAACAGGAGATTGCCATGCCCACCGATGCCGAACTGCGCGCGCAATTCTGGACCGCCCTCCGCTCTGACCGGACGGTGATGCTGGGCCTTGCGGGGGATTGGCCCGAACCGCCCCGCCCGATGACCGCGATAACCGAGTCGGACGCCGATCACGGCCCGATCTGGTTTTTCACGGCAAAGGATACCCAACTGGCTGAAATGCTGACCGCCACCACGCAATCGCTGTTCACCTTTGCGTCCAAAGGGCATGACGTTTTTGCCACCGTCCACGGCAATCTGACGCCCGACAACGACCGCGCGATGATCGACAGGCTGTGGTCGCCCTTCGTCGCGGCTTGGTATGACGGCGGCAAGGATGACCCGAAGCTGCTTTTGCTGCGCTTTGATCCCGTCGAGGCCGAGATTTGGCAATCCGGCAGTTCGCTGATGGCGGGGCTGAAGATGCTGTTGGGGGCGGATGTGAAACAGGATTATCAGGACAATGTCACCAAGGGGCCGCTGACCTAAGGGCAAAGGGCGCTTGCCTTTTGCGGTTTGGCGGGGCTTCCTGACGGCATCATGCCGATCCTTGTCCTTCTTCTGCTGATTGGGGTTTTCCTGTTCCTCTGGCTGTCGCGCCGGGGATCAACGCTGACGCGTCAATGCCGCTGGCGGCTGGACCGCACCGCTGGACCGCAGGTCTGGCGCTGCGCGGTCTGCGGCGCGGAGACCGAAACCACAGGCGGAGCATCCCCCCGGCAGTGCCTGAAATCCGGCACTGCCTGACCCCGGAGCCGCGATGAAACCCGACCACCCCGCCCATGCCGCCCCCGCCGACGCCGCCGCGCGCAAGGCGATTGCCCCGGTGATCTGCTATCCCGTTGAGGGGCTGCTGCGCCCCGACCTTGCCCCCTATCTCGCCGCGCAGGACGGCTGGGCCTTGGTGTCTGAAACGCTGGTCCCGGCCCGAGAGGCGCGGTGTTTTGCCGTGCCCGCCGGGCATTTCTTCCGCATCTGCTCGGTTGAGGGGCCGCAGGTCGGCGATCTGAACCTTTGGGCGGCGGGCAATCTGCGAGAGCGGTTCTATTCCGGCAAGACCCGCGCCTTGCACGGCACGCATCTGTCCTCCGGCGACAGGATGTGGTCCAGCTTTCCGACGCTGCGCCCGATGGCGACGATCACCGACGATACCTTGGATTGGTATGGCTTTGACGCCTTTGGCGGGTCGGTGCA
Organism: Paracoccus haematequi; assembly: GCA_943370015.1. Lineage (GTDB taxonomy): Bacteria > Pseudomonadota > Alphaproteobacteria > Rhodobacterales > Rhodobacteraceae > Paragemmobacter > Paragemmobacter haematequi_A. The sequence goes on along the minus strand of CALRPK020000294.1, from coordinate 359 downwards.
TGACGTGATCGGCACGCGCTGTGATCCCTATACCCACAACCTGCTGTCCGATGGTGGCCAGTATCACCACTGCTGCCATTCGAACCTGACCCGCGCCTTGGCCGATCATACCGGCCTGTCCTTGGCCGAGGCTGAACCGCATGTGCATGACGTGCTGAACGTGTTCATGTGCACCGGCTTCACCCGCGATACGGGCCAGTACTTCATGAAGGCCAGCCCCGTTCGCCCCGGCGACCATCTGGAATTCTTCGCCGAGATCGACCTGATCGGCGGATTGTCCGCCTGCCCGGGGGGCGATTGTTCGTCCGAACATTCCTCTGACGCTGCCGCTTGTCATCCGCTGCTGGTGCAGGTGTTCC
>CALRPK020000293.1:0-3982 GCA_943370015.1 Paracoccus haematequi | reverse complement strand
AGCCGCAAGGGGTGGTCATCAGGCTTAAGGGATCAGGCGCGGGACATGACCGCCCAGCGGGAGCGATTTATCGCGCCCGCCCCCCGCACGGCGGGCACGGCCCGTGCACGGGGCGCACGGGCGGGCATAGGTCAGATGTTCCGTGCTATACCCGGCACGCGCCGCGTATAGATGCCAACACTTTTCAATGCACGTTCACGTCAATGCACGTTCACCGGCGCAAAATCGTTCTGGCGCGCAATCGCAAAGGCCATTGCGCGGTCCAAGACCAGTGCCAGACGGTCGCCGTCTTGGTCGTGCAGGGCGTAGATCGTCTTCATTCGTCCAGTTGCGCCTGCACCTCGGCGGGCAAGCCATCCACGGCGACCGGGCGGATATAGACGATCTTTGGCCCGGCTTCGGGCAATCCGTTGAATTTCGTGTCCATGGTGATCCCCTTACTTGCGTCCGATACGGCCGGACCCCGAAGAACCGGAATTGATCTGGATGGTCTGCACCACGGTTTCGGGCACCAGTCGGCGCAGGTCGATGTGCAAGAGGCCGTGCTCCAGATTGGCCCCCGCCACCTCCACCCCGTCGGCCATCACGAAACTGCGCTGAAAGGCGCGTGCGGCGATGCCACGGTGCAGGAAAACGCGGTCGGTTGTGTCTTCGCCCTGACGACCGCGCACGACAAGCTGCCGATCCTCGACCGTGATGGCCAGATCCTCTTCGCGGAACCCCGCGACGGCCAGCGTGATGCGATAGGCGTTTTCAGACACCGCTTCGATGTTGAAGGGGGGATAACCTTCGGCGGCGGTCTTGGCGGTGCGTTCGACCAGCCGTTCCAATTGCTCGAAGCCCAGCAAGTAAGGATGGGCCCCAAAAGTCAGTTTCGTCATCGGACATGCCCTTGTGATAAGCGACATCAACAGCGCGGCCCCGGATCGGCAGCCCGCCCGGCCTCAATATGGGGGCCGCGCCGCAATGCCGCAAGGGCAGGTGAAATCCCGGTGAAAACCTTGTCCGGACAGTCAGATTCCTTCCCGTTTTGGCCGCGAATCGCTATACTGTTCCCACTGACAGGGGTTGCGACATGCCCCGGCAAGGAATTGAGCAGACGCCATGAACGCGCCCACCGAACTGAACTTCGAAGAGATGCTCCGTATCCGGCTGGAAGTCCTCCGCCGGGAACATCGTGATCTGGACGAGGCTATTTTCGCGCTGGAAACCGGCGGTCGCCCGGATCAGTTGACGCTGCGCCGTCTGAAAAAGCAGAAACTGGCGCTGAAAGACCAGATCGTGAAGATTGAGGATCAGTTGATCCCGGACATCATCGCCTGACGCGGCTATTGCTTGCCCCCTGCCCGCAATCCTCTATAGACGCGCCAGCAGATGCAGGGGGCGTTTATGGCCGTTGACGTCGGAATCATCATGGGCAGCCAGTCGGATTGGTCTACCATGAAAGAGGCAGCCTTGATCCTTGACGAATTGGGGATCAGGTATGAGGCCAAGATCGTCTCGGCCCATCGCACGCCGGATCGGCTGTGGTCCTATGGCAAGACGGCGGCAGAGCGCGGGCTGAAGGTCATCATCGCGGGGGCCGGTGGCGCGGCGCATTTGCCCGGCATGATGGCGTCAAAGACCCGCATCCCGGTGATCGGCGTTCCGGTGCAGACGAAGGCGCTGTCGGGCGTCGACAGCCTCTATTCCATCGTGCAGATGCCCAAGGGCTTTCCCGTGGCGACCATGGCCATCGGTGCGGCGGGGGCGGCCAATGCCGGGTTGATGGCGGCGGGCATTCTGGCCGTTTTTGACCCCGCACTTGCCGCGCGTCTGGATGCGTGGCGCGATGCCCTGTCCGCCTCGATCCCGGAAGACCCCAGCGATGACTGACACTCTTTCCCCCGGCGCGACGATTGGCATCCTTGGCGGTGGGCAATTGGGGCGGATGCTCTCTGTCGCGGCCTCACGCCTTGGATTTCGGACGCATGTTTATGAACCCAGCGCCAACCCGCCCGCAGGCCATGTCGCTGACCGGGTGACGACTGCCGCCTATGACGACCTGACCGCCCTGCGCGCCTTTGCTGCTTCGGTGGATGTCGTGACCTATGAGTTTGAGAATATCCCGGCAGAGGCGCTGGACGCCCTAGACGCCATACGCCCGATCCGGCCGAACCGCCGCGCGCTGGCGGTGTCGCAGGACCGTATCCTTGAGAAAGACTTTCTGTCCGGGCTTGGCCTGACCGTCGCCCCCTATGCCGCGGTGCAGACCTTGGACGATCTGCATGCCGCCATTGCCAAGATCGGCGTACCCGCGATCCTGAAAACCACCCGTCTGGGCTATGACGGCAAGGGGCAGGCCCGCCTGCGCAGCGCCGATGACGCCGCCAAAGCCCACGCCAGCATGAACGGCGCGCCTTCTGTGCTGGAAGGCTTCATCGACTTCAGCCATGAAGTCAGCGTGATCGCCGCGCGTGGACTGGATGGATCGGTCGCCTGCTATGACCCCGGCGAGAATGTCCATAAGGACGGCATCCTGTCCACCACCACCATCCCTGCCCGTCTGTCGCCCAGTCAGCGCACCGATGCCATCCTGCTGGCCGCACGCATCCTGAACGCCTTGGAATATGTCGGCGTGATGGGGGTGGAGTTGTTTGTCACCCGTCAGGGGCTGATCGTGAATGAGATTGCACCCCGCGTGCACAACTCTGGCCATTGGACACAGAACGGCTGCGCGGTGGACCAGTTTGAACAGCACATCCGCGCCGTTGCGGGTTGGCCGCTTGGCGATGGCAGCCGCCATGCCGATGTGGTGATGGAAAACCTGATCGGCGACGATGTCCTGCGCGTGCCCGCGATTGCGCGCGAGCGCAACGCTGCCCTGCACCTCTATGGCAAGGCCGAGGCTCGCCCCGGCCGCAAGATGGGCCATGTCAATCGCATCACCCGGGGCATCGCCTGACGCCTAGGGGTCGGGCAATCAGGCGTCGGGAGTATCCGTGTCTGTCTCGCCCCGCTCCAACCGTCCCCGTGCCGCAGAGGCGAGTTGTTCATAACGGGTGCGAAACGCCTCAAGCTTGCTTTCCTCAAGCTCCTCAAGGTCAAGCAGGGCGTTGTGCGCGCCCGCAGTCGCGCGGATCAATTCGTCCAGTTTCAACTGGATTGCCGCCGTGTCGCGGTTTTGGGTGTTCTGGATCAGGAACACCATCAGGAAGGTCACAATTGTGGTCCCGGTGTTGATCACCAACTGCCATGTGTCGGAAAAACCAAAGATCGGCCCGGTGACGATCCAGACCAAAATCACCCCCACCGCCAGCGAAAACGTCGAAGGTCGCCCGCACCAACGCGACACCGTCTTTGCAACCGTGCCGTAAAATCCCCGTTCCATCGGCATGCCGTTCTCCTTCGGCCACCAAGGGCCACGCCCCAACGATCAGAGGCCGTGATGATCTTCGCACATCCGCCCCCGATTGCACGCACGCAAACCAGACTTGCCAGACTCAATCCGCGCGCCTAGAAGGAAAACGCCTAAACGTCTAGGCAGCCGATAAACATTTGCACGAACTTCTCAGGGCGGGGCGAAATTCCCCACCGGCGGTATAGCCCGCGAGCGCCTTTGCGAAAGCAGGGGGTCAGCAGATCCGGTGAAACTCCGGGGCCGACGGTTAAAGTCCGGATGAAAGAGAAAGAGTCGCGCACCTGTCCCCGCTTTGGCGGGGTCGCAGGCGCACCCCTCGATTTCCCCTGACTGACACGTGGTCTTGAAAGGAGACGCACATGACTCAGTCCCAACGCGCCCCGCTGAAAGGTGCGCTTTTCATGGTTCTGGCGGGGGTTTGCTTCGCCGTCGCGAACGCCATCACCTATGTGATCACCGCCAGCCCCGAATACGGCGGTCTGGGGTTCAAGCCACAATCTGACACCTTCTGGCAATATGCCATCGCCACGGCCTTTTCGCTGCCCTTCGTGATCCGTCACGGGCTGGGCGCGCTGAAAACCG
>CALRPK020000292.1:0-3999 GCA_943370015.1 Paracoccus haematequi | reverse complement strand
GCGGCAGAGAAGCCTGCGAAGACGACAGAACCAGCACCCGCGCCGGCAGACAACCGCAGCCCGATGCAGCGCTTGATGGACCGGTTCAAGTAGGTAAGGGGCCAGAGGACCGACGCGACAACGCGCCAGTGGCGCGTTTCGCCGGACCGATTGCGGATGCGGTGACGCAGCCGCAAGGAGGTGTCAGCAGTCTAAACCTTGTAGGCACGAGGCGCACGGGCGGGCATGATCCAACTGGCGCGTCACGCACAGGTCACCTGCCCCGCGCGACTGCAACGACAGGTCACTAAGCCCTACCCAAACGGCCCCTCAGGATAGCCCACCGCGGTCAGATACAGCCCTTGCGGCGGGCAGACCGGGCCACATGCGGCGCGGTCCCGCGCCTCTAGCGCCTGCTTCACATCCTCGGGCGACCATGCGCCCGCGCCCACCCGCTCTAACGTGCCGACAATCGAGCGCACCTGATTGTGCAGGAAGCTCCGTGCGCGCAGGGAAAAGCGGTATTCGACGCCGCCCGTATAGGGGTGTTTGGTGATCGTCACCTCATCCAGCGTTTTGACCGGGCTTTTCGATTGGCACATGGTGGAGCGGAAGGTGGTGAAGTCATGCAACCCCACCAAATGCGCCGCCCCCTGCTGCATGGCGACGACATCCAACGGGTTGAGCACCTGCCAGACCCGGCCTTTGTCATGCGTCACCGGCGCGCGGCGGGCGACGAGGCGGAAGAGATACCGCCGCTCTACCGCCGAAAAGCGGGCATGGAAATCATCCGCCACCCGCGCTGCCCGGACAATCGCCACCGGGGCGGGCTTCAGGTGCCAATTCAGCGCCTCGGACAGGCGAAACGGATCCCAGTCGCGCGACAGGTCCACGGTCGCCACTTGCCCCGTCGCATGCACCCCGGCATCGGTGCGTCCTGCCGCCGCGATGGTATGAGACCCCGGCTCCAGCCGCGCCAAGGCATCCTCGACCGCGCCCTGCACCGAAGGCTGACCCGCAGCCTGCCGCTGCCAGCCCGAAAACGGCGTGCCGTCATAATCGATGAGAAGCGCAAAGCGGGGCATGGCGCGGGGTTAGCGCAAAGCGGGGGCGGCTGTAAACCGCCCCCCTACACAGCGGGGCGGATCGTGCCTATCTTGAGGGCGAAAGGATCACATCCGTGGTTTTTACCTCTCTCACTGACGGGCTGTCGCGCGGGATCACCGGCGCGGTCGAGACCGTCTCGGACGTGCTGTCAGGCGCGGCTTTTGATCCTGTGATCCGTCTGGGCGTCACGGGTCTGTCGCGGGCGGGCAAGACCGTGTTCATCACTGGGCTGGTCGCCAACCTTTTGGACCGGGGGCGCATGCCGCAACTGCGCGCGGTGGCGGAGGGGCGGGTGCAGACGGTGCATCTGCAACCCCAGCCCGACATGACCCTGCCGCGCTTTGACTTTGAGGGGCACTTGGCCGCCATGACCGGCGATGATCCGCGCTGGCCGGACAGCACGCGGGCGGTGTCGGAACTGCGGCTGTCGTTCCTTGTGCAGCCGACGGGATTTCTGTCCGGTCTGACTGGCCCGCGCCGCGTCCATCTGGATATCGTCGATTACCCCGGCGAATGGCTGTTGGACCTTGGCCTGTTGGATAAAACCTATGCGGAGTGGTCCGAAGACACGCTGGACCGCATCGCCAAACGCCTTGAGGCCGCCGAGTTCATGGCCATCGCCCGGGCCGAGGATGGCGCGCTGCCCTTGGACGAACCCCGCGCACAGGCGCTGGCGGCGTCCTTCACCGCCTATCTGACAGCCGCCCGCAAGGCAGGCTGGTCTGATTGCACGCCGGGGCGGTTCTTGCTGCCCGGTGATCTGGCAGGCTCGCCCGTGTTGACCTTTGCCCCCTTGCCGCGCCCCGCCGATATCCCGCGCGGAAGCCTGTGGCAGACCATGGAGCGGCGATTTGATGCCTATAAATCACAGGTGGTGAAGCCGTTTTTCCGCGACCACTTCGCCCGAATCGACCGGCAGGTCGTGCTGGTCGATGTGCTGGGCGCGATCCACCAAGGCCCCCGCGCGGTCGAGGATTTGCGCCGCACGATGGCCGATGTGCTGTCGGCCTTTCGCCCCGGTCGCAACGGCTGGCTGTCCAGCCTGTTGGGCGGCCATCGGGTGGAGCGTATCCTGTTCGCCGCAACCAAGGCTGATCACTTGCACCACACCCAACACCCCCAACTGACCGCGATCATTGATGCGTTGTTGCGCGATGCCCGCAACCGCGCCGATTTTGCCGGGGCCCTGACCACGGCGATGTCGCTGGCCGGTCTGCGCGCCACGGTCGAGGAAGAGGTGTCCCGCAATGGCGCGACCCTGCCTTGCGTGCGGGGGCGTCTGGTCAGCGGCAAGTCGGGGGCAATGTATCCCGGTCGTCTGCCCGAAGACCCCGCTCGCCTGCTATCACCCGCGCGTCAGGGGGCGGAACGCTGGCTGGATGCCGAATACGGCGTGATGGGCTTTTTGCCCGCGCGCATGGCGCTGAAACCCGGCGAAGGCCCGCCGCACATCCGTCTTGACCGCGCGACGGAATTCCTGATCGGGGACCGGCTATGACCGACAAGACCGACCACCCCTTTGTGATTGAACTGCCGGATGAGGTGGACCCTTCCACCGCTGTCCCGGTGCCAGACCCGCTGCCCGATGGGGCGGCGATGCAGGCGGCGGCGCGGATCGCGGTGGCGCGGTCGTCGGGCCTGACTCGCTTTGCGCTGTGGTCGTTTTCGGCGCTGTTTGGTTTTGTGCTGTCAGTCGCGGTCTATGACTTTGTGGCGTCGCTTCTGGCCAGCAATCAGATGCTGGGGACGGTGGCGCTGATCCTGACGGGTTTTGCGATCCTGTCGGCCTGCTTGCTGGCGCTGCGCGAGGCGATGACCTTTGCCCGCCTGTCCCGCTTGGATCATCTGCGGGCCGAGGTGGCCGAGGCGCGCGATCTGACCCATGCCCGCAAAGTGGCCGCGCAGATCGCGGCGCTCTACCGTGGACGGACGGAATTGGCCGGGGTGCTGTCGGGACTGAACGCGCGCGAGGCCGAGGTGCTGGACGCCGACGCCCTGTTGCGCCTGACAGAGGCGGATTTGATGGCGCCTTTGGACGCAGCGGCCTTGCGAGAAGTCGAAGGGGCCGCGCGTCAGGTCGCAACGGTGACCGCGCTGGTTCCGCTGGCGCTCGCCGATGTGGCGACGGCGCTTTTTGCCAACCTGCGCATGATCCGCCGCGTGGCCGAGATTTACGGCGGACGGTCCGGCACCTTGGGCAGTTGGCGGCTGATGCGGCGGGTGTTTGGACATCTTTTGGCGACGGGGGCAGTAGCCTTGGCGGATGACCTGATCGGATCGGTGGCGGGCGGCGGCATCCTGTCGAAACTGTCGCGCCGCTTTGGTGAAGGCGTGGTGAACGGGGCCCTGACCGCCCGCGTGGGCCTTGCCGCGATGGAGCTGTGCCGCCCGATGCCCTTTGCCGCGCTGCCGCGCCCCGGTGTGACGCAAACCGTCAGCCGCGCGCTGGCCGGGCTGATCCCGCGCGCGGCAAAGGATTAACCCGACACCGCCGCTGCGATCTTGCGGAACAGGGCGATGTTGCCTTCGCTGACACCCGCATCCTCAAACCCCGTATCGGCGGCGTTGACGGCGATCACCACGTTACGGGTCCGGTCAATCCAGATGTATTGGCCATAGATGCCTTGGGCGTTGAACTCCCCCGGTCCTGCGCCATCGGCGATCCACCACTGATAGCCGTAGCCCGATCCATCCTTGGCCTGCGGCACCGTCGATTGCATCGCCCAATCGCGCGGCACGATCTGGCGGCCCTGCCATTCCCCGCCTTGCAGCATCATCTGGCCAAAGCGCGCGTAATCGCGGGTAGTGACGTTGAGCCCGCCAAGGACAAAACTGACGCCCTCGCCATCGGTCAGATAATAGGGCGCGGCCTCCATCCCCAAGGGCGCAAGGATATGCCGTTCCAAGAGTTCG
>CALRPK020000291.1:0-4001 GCA_943370015.1 Paracoccus haematequi | reverse complement strand
AACAGCGCCCCCGCGCCCAAAGTGGCCGCCCAGAGAAAAGTGGCAATCGCCAACCCCATCGCCGCCAGCAGCACAGGCCGTGCGCCATAGGTGGCAGCGGCGCGGGACCAGAATGGGGTGGAAATGGCGGCTGACAGGAAGAACAGCAGCAACAGCCAACCCTCATCCCCCGGCGCTTGCAGACGGCTTTCGACAAAGAACAGGAACAGGGTGGAGGTGACGGCAACCGGCGCGGAATTAAGCAGCGCGATCAGCAGCAGGCGGCGGGACAAGGGGTCCGCCAGCACCGGGCGAAAGGCCGCCCAACCCGCCGCAGGGGCCGCGCCCGCCGCCCGCCATTCCGGGGCCATGAGCGCCACGGTGACCAGCGTCAGCCCGGCAAAGATCAGCGCGAAGGCCGCCAGTGGAGAGGCGGTCGCATTGGCCAGCGCCACCGGGGCGACAGCGGCAAGACAGACCCCCACCAGCGCCCCGCCCTCGCGCCAACCGGCAAGGCGGATGTGGCCTTGGCTTCCCATCGCCTCAGCCCGGGTGACGCCTTGGGCGTAAAAGCAAATGCTCAGGAACGACCACGCGGTGAACACCACCAGCATGGTCAGGGCAAACCACGCCAAAGGGGCCATGGGCGCAGGCAGGGCGAATAACCCCACCATCCCCAGCGCCATCAGCCCAGCCGCCCCGGCAACCCAAGCACCCCGCCGCGCCCGCGTGACGCCAGCCAGCCAGCCCAACACCGGGTCTTGCACCACATCCACCAAGCGCAGCGCCGCCAGCACGAGGCCGAGTGCCGCCAGACTGACGCCGTATTGATCCACAAAGAACTTGGGCGCGTGGATGTAGATCGGCAGGCCCGCCATCGCGATCAGCCCGCCGAACATTCCCCAAACCCAAAGCCGCCTGTCTGCCGCCTCTGTCATCGGCTGACATCCTGCGCGGGCGGTTCGGGGCGGGTGCGGAAGGCGACGCCCTTCAAGGCCAGTTTCAGCGCCTGCCAATGGATCAACGCCAGCACCCGACGCGACCCGAAGGGACGGCGCAGGCAAGCGCGCAAAATCCCAAAGTTGGTCAAAGGCACGCGCGGGCCGATCAGGTTGGTGAAGAGCCCGCCCTTTTCGGTGCTGTAATCAATCCAGATGCCAATCCGATCCTCGCGCAGGTCAAAGCGGAAGTCGTAACGCCCCTCAACCGGTTGGAAGGGCGACACGTAAAACAGCTTGGTCGCGGTGATCGTGTCGGTGCGGGTGATCGGGGCCAGATCGTCGCGGTGGCAGAGATAGCTGTGCCGGTCGCCATAGGTGTTCGACACCTCAGCAATCACCACGCGCAAATCTCCTGCCGCATCATGGCACAGCCAGAAGGACACCGGGTTGAACACATGGCCCAGCACACGCGGTTGCCCCAAGAGCAGGATACGATCCGCCCCCGGCAAGCCATGCTCGGCCAAGACCTGCCGCACCCATGCGGTGCCGCGCCCTTGGCCCTTTGGCCCGCCAAAATCGACGTCATGGATCGCGGTCAGATTGCCGCGGTTGCGCGAGAACAGGCGGGGTCCAGTCGATTGATCCGGGTCCAGCAGCAGGTAATCCACGGTGTAGCGAAAGGCATTCGCCACCGCGCCCTTGCGGCCGTGAAAGGTTTCGCCCCGGACCAGATCGACCGTTTTCATGCGGCCAACTGCGTTTCGGTTGAACGGGCGCGCATCGCCTGCACCACATCATAGGCGCTGGCAAAGCCGTCCTCATGGAAACCGTTGCGCATCCACGCCCCGGCGAACCACGTGTTTTGCGTGCCGTTCATCGCGCGGATGGTCTTTTGCGCGGCCAAGGCGGCCACGTCATAGACCGGGTGATGGAAGGTCGTCACATCGTCGATCAGCTCGTCCCGGATGCCGCCGTTGGAATTCAGCGTGACAAAGATCGGGTCGTCCATCGGGATCGGTTGCAGCGAGTTCATCCAATAGCTCAGGTCAATCCGCCCGCCCGCACCGCCCTTGGGTTCGACATAGGCCCAGCTTGACCAGCATTTGCGGTTTTTCGGCATGACGACCGGATCGCGGTGCAGGATCGCCTCATTTGGTTGATAGCGGATCGCGGACAGGGCGGCGCGTTCTTCGGGTGTCGCATCGGACAGCAGGGCCAGCGTCTGGTCGGAATGGCTGGCAAAGATCACATCGTCGAAAAGCTCCCACTCCCCACCGATGGCGCGGACCAGAACGCCCGCCGTCGTGCGTTGCACGGCGGCCACGGGCGTGCCAAGCCGCAGATCAACGCCGCGCGCCGTCAGGCTGGATTGCAGGCGGCGGACATATTCGATGGACCCGCCCCGGACCGTGTACCACTGGTGCTGGCCATGCACCTGCATCAGGTGGTGGTTTTCAAAAAAGCGCACCAGCGCCTGCGCCGGAAACTCAAGGATTCCCGTCGTCGGCGTCGACCAGATCGCCCCGGAAAACGGCGTGATGTAGTAATCGCGGAACCAATCGCCCGTGCCCAACCGCTGCAACAGCCCCCCGATGGTCAGGCTGGGGTCTGTGGCATGGGCCGAAGCGTTCTTGTTGAAATGTCCAATGTCCCGCAGCATCCGCAGGAACCGTGGGTTCACAAGGTTCTTGCGTTGCGCAAACAGCGCGTCGAGCGAGGCAAGGCCATATTCCACCCGCCCGCCATCCAGCGATGCGCCAAAGGTCATCGTGCTTTCGGTATAGGGAACCTCCAGCCCGTCAAACAGGCGCAGCAGATGCGGGTAGTTCACCTTGTTGAACACGATGAACCCGGTATCCACCGGCTGATCGCCCCGCTTGCCGCCCAATTTGGTGCGGGCGTGACCGCCGAGCCTGTTTTCAGCCTCAAACAGCACGACAGAGTCGTGATCCGCCAACAGATGCGCAGCGGCCATGCCGGCGATTCCCCCCCCGATAACGGCGACACGGCGTGGGGCGGAACCAAGGGATTCGAACGGCATGCAACAACTCTCCTGCGGGCTACATCTCTTCTACGCCTGTTTCACCGCCTTGGATCAATCGCCCTGTTCCGCCGAGTCGTGAAAACTTTCGCGGCGTGGTGATCCAGCCGATATGCCATGTCGTAGAAGGTCCATGATGTTCGATGCAGGCCAGAGCGAAAAACTGGATGCGGAGCCGCCCGCGTGGCCATATGCTGCGCCGGGACAAGAGGTTACGCGCCGGAAGGAAGGCCCTGCCGTGCAGGCATTGGACGACATGACGGATTGGGCCGGGTTGATGGCGCGCGTCCGGGATCATCAGGACCGCGCGGCCTTTGCCGCGCTGTTCCGGCACTTCGCCCCACGGGTGAAGTCCTTCCTGATGAAATCGGGCGCTGACGCAACCTTGGCCGAAGAATGCGCGCAGGATGTCATGGCGACGCTGTGGCACAAGGCGCATCTCTTTGACCCGTCGCGGGCATCGGTGGCGACGTGGATTTTCACCATCGCCCGCAACCGCCGGATCGACGCCCTGCGCAAGGCACGCAGGCCCGAACCGGAGGAGTTGGATTGGGGACCGACAGCGGAACCGGATGGTGCCGACCTGTTTGAATCCCGGCAGGAAACGACGCGATTGGGCGCAGCGCTCGCCCAGTTGCCGGACAAACAGCGCGCGCTGATCGAACGGGCATACTTTGGCGACCTCTCGCATGGCGAATTGGCTGCCGAAACGGGACTGCCCCTTGGCACGATCAAATCGCGCATCAGATTGGCGCTAGAAAAGCTGCGTCAGCAGATGAGTTGAAGGCGAGACGACGGAATGACAATTCGGCACCACCTGAGCGACCAATTGCTGATGTCCTATGCGGCAGGCGACCTGCCCGAGGCGTTCAATCTTGTCGTCGCGACCCATGTTTCGCTCTGCGATGAATGTCGCGCCCAACTTGCCGCGTTTGAGGTTGTGGGCGGTGCGGTTCTGGACCGCTGCGATCTGGCAACGATGGGCGATGAAAGCCTGACCGCCTGTTTCGCGCGGATCGACGCGCTGCCGAACACGCCTG
>CALRPK020000290.1:0-4031 GCA_943370015.1 Paracoccus haematequi | reverse complement strand
GGCAATCAGCAGGGCGGCCAAGAGGAAGGCCCCCACCGCCTCGGCCATGGTGAACCCGGTTGAGGCAGCGATCAGCGCCGCGCCCGGTGTGGACCAGGCCAGCACCACGGGCACGCGATGCCATGTGGAGAGGACTGCAGTGCCCACGGCCTTGGCCAGACCGACCGCCAACACCCAGCTTGCGGTTTGGGCAGGGTTTGCCCCCACCGCGGCGGCGGCCGCCAAGACCAGCGCGATGGTGGAGCCGTAGCCCACAATCGCCGCGACAAGGGCGGCGGAAAACAAGGATGCGCGCATGGTCGGGTCCCGCGTCAAGTGCGGCGGGACGATGCCCACAGGGCCGCGCGCTTGGCAAGGGGGGGAGGGTGCGGCGATCCCAGGGAGGAGGAGGGGATCGCCGCGGTTCCGTCGGCCCTAGGGAGGAGGAGAGGGCCGCGCGAAAGTCTTGAGCCATCTGGCCCGGAAGAGGATGCGGCGACCCCAGGGAGGAGGACGGGGCCGCCGCTTGCACGATTGGCCCAGGGAGGAGGAGGGGCCGCTCGGTCTGTTTTGAACGTATACGCCGCAACGTTCCGTTCGGATCAAAGTGCGGCGACACCAGGGAGGAGGAGAAGTGCCGCCGCTTTTGCTATGAACCCCGGGAGGAGGTGGGGTTCAGCAAGAAACCTTATTTGCCGTAAGCCGCTTCACGGGCCAGCGCCGGAACGTCGAGCCGCGAGATGCCAAGATCGGCCAGTTCACGGTCGGTCAGCGCGTCCAGTTCACGGACGGTCTGCATGTAGACGGCGCGGCGGGCAAAGGATGCTTTCAGGTTGGCGAGGAAGCCGGGAAAGCGATCAGCCAGCGAAAGGGACGCGGCGCGGGAGGTGTTCACATAAGCCATTTCAATCAGCCTCAGTTTGTTCGGTTCATCTTCTGGCGTTCTCTTTTGCGCCGTTACCGTAAACATGGGGCAATTGCTGCACCTGCACAATCCTTTTGGGCTGCAATGCTGCCATGCAGCAACCGCATGGCTGAATGTCACAAAATATTCAACATTTCCCGCTGCTTCGCTGAAAAATAGGGCAGGGTGCAAACGTTGGCTTGTGCTTTTGCGCGAAGCAAGGGACGTTCTGGCCGCACAATGCCGCTGGCTATAGTCTATATTCAAAAGAGGGCAAGATGACCGTGACGCGCGATCAGGTGATGGGGGTTCTGGCGGGTGTTTCGGTGCCAGAAGGCGGCACGCTGGTGTCGCGCGATATGATTCGTGCGCTGACCGTGGACGGCGGCGTGATCCGCTTTGTCATTGAGGCGGCAACGCCAGATGACGCGCGCGCCTTGGCCCCCGTGCAGGCACAGGCCGAATCCGCGCTGCGAGCGCTGGCGGGGGTGAGTTCGGTTCAGGTCGTGATGACGGCGCATGGTCCGGCGGCGAAGCCTCCGGCCCCCAGCCTGAAGATCGGCCAGCACCCCACACCGCAGCAGGGTGGTCCGCAGCGGATCACGGGGGTGGACCGGATCATCGCCGTAGCCTCGGGCAAAGGTGGGGTGGGGAAATCGACGGTGTCGTCGAACCTTGCGGTGGCCTTGGCGCGGCAGGGGCGGCGGGTCGGGCTTTTGGATGCCGATATATATGGTCCCAGCCAACCGCGCATGATGGGCGTCTCTAAGCGCCCGGCCAGCCCGGATGGCAAGACCATCGAACCCCTGCACGCGCATGGTGTCACCATGATGTCGATTGGCCTCATGCTGAAAGAGGATGAGGCGGTGATCTGGCGCGGGCCGATGATCATGGGGGCGCTGCAACAGTTGCTGACGCAGGTGGATTGGGGGCGGCTGGATGTGCTGATCGTCGATCTGCCGCCGGGGACGGGGGATATTCAGCTGACGCTCTGCCAGCGCACGCAGCTGACCGGGGCCATCGTCGTCTCGACCCCGCAGGATGTGGCGCTTTTGGATGCGCGAAAGGCGCTGGACATGTTCCAAAAGCTGAAAACCCCGGTGCTGGGGCTGATCGAGAACATGTCGACCTACATCTGCCCCAATTGCGGGCATGAGGCGCATATCTTCGGCCATGGCGGTGTGGCGGCCGAGGCGGCAAAGCTGGACCTGCCCTTCCTTGGGGAAATCCCGCTTGCGCTGGAAGTGCGGGTAGCGGGTGACAGCGGCACCCCCATCGCGGGAGGGGATGGCACCGTGGCCGAGGCTTATGCCCGGCTGGCGCATCGTCTGGTCGCGGGCGGGATGGCCTGACGCGCGACGGGATGGCACGGGACCGCCGCAAGCGAAGCGCATCACAGCGAATCACTTTGGTGGGAAATCATGGGAAGTCCGGGGCGAACCCCCGGACTTTTGCCATTTTCAGCACTTCACGCCAGCGCGACGGGCCGTGATGCGGCCCTGAAATTGACATAAAGCCACAAAGGCCGGGATTGCATGGGGAAGGCTGGGCCCTGCGGTCTCTTGGCACATGTAGGGGGGTGCTACCGCGCGCTCCGCTATACCTAGGGCCGATACCGACCTTCCGCTAGGGGTTGTGTCCGATGCCTTACGGCGGCTGCCCGCTTTCCCCCAACTTTTCCCAAAATTTTCCATTGCCACCCATGAAATCCCGTGGCATCCATAATCCATCGAGACGGCGAGCAGATACAACGCAGGGGCAGCGCAAGACCCCGAACAGGCGAACGATCAGGCTTCATACAGGCACTCGCTTTCTTGAATGTAAGAGATCCGGCGCGCGAGCGAGCAGACGCTTCCCCCAAGCGGCGCGCGTAGCTGGACGCCCAGCGATGGGACAGGCGGCGGATCGTGCAGTGGCAGCAGCACGGTCCGCCGTTTCCGTTTCACAGACCCGTGAACGGAAAATGGTTTGGTTGCTGGTTAAGAAGGAGCCGCAAGGCCCATGTCCGAGGCGTTCAGAGGCGAGTTCACCCAAAAGGTGGATGGTAAGGCGCGGGTGTCGATCCCGGCAGCCTTTCGCCGTGTCCTCGAAGCTGGCGATCCTGACAGCACCCGCAAGCGCATCGTCATGGTCTATGGCGACGAACGCCGCAAATTCACCGAATGCTACACCATCGCCGAGGCCGCACGGCTTGAGGCGCGCATCCGCGCCTTGCCGCTGGGATCGCAAAAACGCCGCATCCTCGAGCGCAACATGGTCACCCTGTCGGCCACCATCGAAATTGATGACGATGGCCGCATCGTCCTGCCCGCCAAGGTGCGCGACAAAATCGGCATCGGCGCGGATGATCTGGCCAAGGGCGCAGAGGCGGTCTTTGCCGGGGCGCTGGACACGTTCCAGATTTGGAAATCCGCGACCTACGACGCCGATATCCTGCGCGCGGCAGAGGATGATCTGGCCGATCTGCCCGAAGACATGGATATCCTGTCGCTTCTGAGCGACGACACGGGGGTTTGAACCGTGACCGGCAGCGATCCCGATATCGGTCGCGCTCCGCATGTTCCGGTGCTGTTGCGCCCGCTTTTGGCGGCTGTGGCCCCTGTGCAGGGTGTCTGGCTGGACGGCACCTTTGGCGCAGGCGGCTATGCGCGCGGGCTTTTGGCGGCGGGGGCGGATCGAGTGATCGGCGTGGACCGTGACCCCTTGGCGCTGGAAATGGCCGCCGCTTGGATCGGGGATTATGGCGACCGGCTGGCCTTGGTGCCGGGGACGTTTTCCGAACTGGACCAGCATGCAGGCGGGGCGCTGGATGGCGTGGTCTTGGACCTTGGCATCTCGTCCATGCAGATTGACCGGGCGGAGCGGGGGTTTTCCTTCCAGAAGGATGGCCCCTTGGACATGCGGATGTCACAGGATGGACCCTCGGCCGCTGATCTGGTGAATACGGCGGATGAAACCGTGCTGGCCGATGTCCTTTATCATTACGGCGAAGAGCGCGCCTCGCGCCGGATCGCGCATGCCATCGTTGCCGCGCGGGCGGTGGAACCCATCACCACCACCCTGCGGCTGGCCGAACTGGTTGCCCGCTGTCTGCCGCGCCCGAAGCCGGGGCAAAGCCACCCCGCGACCCGCAGTTTTCAGGCCATCC
>CALRPK020000289.1:0-4044 GCA_943370015.1 Paracoccus haematequi | reverse complement strand
AAGGGCGGGGCAGGGGTGGCGGTGCGGGTCGCCTCGGCCAGACGGGCGATCCATGGGCGGGCAGGGCGGCGCCAACTGGCATGCGGGCGGTCGGTCAGGGCCTGCGCCAAAAGCCCGCGCAGGTGAACCTCCCACGGCACGGCGCCCGGTGACAGATCGGCCAAGATCACGCCCAAGCGTCCGATGCCAGTGCCAGCCTTGCGACCCGCCTCAAGCGCCCGCAGCATCTGGTTGCGCCAATCGGCGGCGGTCTGGGCCTTGCCGTCGGGATCGACCTCGCCCGCCGCTACATCGGGCACGAACCCACGCGCACGGCCCCAATCGCGCAACCGCTGCGCCCTTGCCGGATCGGCGTGCAGGGCCATTGCCAGACGGTCGGCATCCCAATCGGTCAGCGCTGCGATGGCGGATGGGCTGCTGATCCCGGCCTCTGCCAAGACCTCGGTCAGCATTACCGCAGGGCGCGGCAGGGCGTGACCGGCCAGTGCCAGAGTCTCATTCACGATGCCATCGGCCGCCAACCCGAACAGCGTGGCGTCAAACTCTGGTCCCAGCCGTTCCGCCAGCGCCGCCGCCCGTGCGGAATGGCGCAGCGCCACATGCAGCACATGATGCGCCACGGTCCCCACCTGTTCGGCCAAGCCCAGCGTGTCAAAGCCGGGGGCATAGCTGATGACCTCTCCGGCCGTGCGCGTTTCATCGCCGTTGCGGTGGCGGCACCACAGCGACAGCACGGCCAGTGCGGGGTCCACCTCGCCCAGATGCGCCAGCGCGCGGGTGGCGCGGCAGGGCGCGTCCGTCATGGCAGGCCAAGCGCCTGACGGTCGCGCGCGTAGTCGGCATAGGCGGCAGAGGTGGCAAAGACATCCTCCCACCCTTGGGCCAAGGCGCGCCCGATCAGCAGTTCAAACCCAAAGGTGGCCAGTTCCGCCACCGGCAGGCCGGTCCCCGGCAAGGCACGCAGATCGGCGAGGATTTCGATCCCCGCAGGCAGGCTGTCCTGCGACACCGCCCCGGTCAGGCCAAAGGCCAGCGCCGACAGCCCATGCAAGGTGCGGGGATACATCGCCGCCCGCTCCGCCCGTTTGGCCGCCAGCATCGCCGCGATCTGGACCGTGGCTGCAATCTCATCGGCAACCAGCGCGAATTCCGCTGCGGGCGCAAGCCCCACCGTGCCCGCGATCATCACCTGCCGCAGGGCGCGGTCGGGGATGGCCTGCATGATTGCGCTGACCCGTGTCCAACTGCGCGGGGTGCAGGCGATCATCTGGCCCCGGCGGATCGACTCTTCGGTCGTTTCCAAAAGGTCGGGCCGGGTGCGGATGAAGGCGGCGACCGCCGGGTGGATGCCCGCAGGCAGGGCATAGTTGCGCAACCAATCCTCGGCATCCGCTTGCAGGGTCAGATGGATCAGGCGGTCCGACAAGGCGCTGCCCATGTCATAGGCAATCGCGCCATCCTCGACGCGGTTGCCCGCCGCGATCACCATGACAGAGTCGGGCAAGCGATGCCGCCCCACCCGGCGCTCCTGCAACAACCCATAGACGGTGGGCTGAAGCGATGGCGCGGCGGCGGTCAATTCGTCCAGAAACAGGATCGCCGGGCCATCGCCATCGGGCAGATCCTCGGGCCGATACCAGACGGTCTTGGCCTGCGCGTGGTCATAGTAGGGCAGGCCGCGCAGGTCTTGGGGTTCGATGGTCGTCAGGCGCAGGTCATGCAGCACCGCGCCGATACGGGTGGCAAGGGTCTGGACCACCTCGGTCTTGCCGACACCCGGGCGGCCGTGCAGCATCCATGACGCGGTCAATTGGCCTGCCGCTTGCGCCTCCCACCCGGCGGTCAGGACGCGCAGGGCCTCGCCTGCCGAGACGGTTGCGGCGTTGACGCTCATGCCCCCAACCCCTTGGCCGCAAGGGCTGCCGCCAGACGAGAATGGGCCGACACGGCCCGCGCCTCTTGCGCGATGTCGCGCAGGTAAAGGCTGTCGCGGTGGTTGACGGCCAGCAGATCACGCTCTGTCAGGTCGGCATCGAACAGGCCTGCGTGCAGGATGGCGCGATCTTCCGACGACAGGGCCAAAAGATGCGGCTCTGGCCGGTCTGTCTGCACCGACACCAGCGTCAGCGGCGTCAGGCGGGCCAGTTCGGATTGTTCGATCACCAGACGCAATTCTCCTTCTGTGATGCCCTGCCGGGCCGCGATGCCCCGCAGACAGGCGCGGGCGCGAAACACCAGCGCATCCAACCTGCGCCCGGCCTCATCCGGGGTCACCTGCTTGGCGCGGGCGGCTTTGGACAGGCGCAAGACCCGCAGTTCCACCACGGCGATTACGATCAGCATGATCAGCGGCGCTTGCGAGATGGTCAGCGCCATGTCCCGGCGCAACAAGGGCAGCAGCATGAAGGGCGCCAGCGCGAGCATGTAGCGCAGGAATTGAAACTCGGCGATCAGGCGCAGCCACAGGCCGGGACCAGCCCGGCGTGGGATCACCACCGCCCGGCCAAAGAACCGCTTCGGCAAACTGCGCGTTTCCAGAACGCCCCGGTTGGCGATGGTCGCATCGGTGATGATCAGCATGAAATCCCATCCGTTTCGCCCAAGTTAGTCCCCGGCACGGCCTTGGCAAACAAAGGGGTCGTGTCCAAGGTCAGGCCCGACCGCTTTCGATGCCCCATACGGCACAGTTGGGCGTCGGGCCAAACGCCACAGGCTGTTTTGGCGCAGGGGATGGGCGGGCGTTCAGATGGCCTTAGCCGAAGGTCAGTTCCGGCAGCACCACGTCCCATCCGTCACGCTTCAGCGCTGCGTGATAGGCTTCGTCGCCGTCTTCTTTGCGCCATGCAAGGATGGCGGCGACTTGTCCGCTTTGGAAGGTCGCGCCGTCGGGCGGGGCAAAGGCCCGTGACATGCGGGCCAGCGTGCGGCCCTTGGTGTCGCGGATTTCCCAGCGGTCCTCGGCGCGGTCCAATGTGACCTTGTCGCCGGTTCTGGCCTCCTTGATCGCCACGAGTGACGGATGACCGTCGCGCAGGCGACCGGCAAAGGACAGGTCCACCAGCTTGGGATCGGGCAGGACGTAGTGCTGGCGGCTTTTCGGCAGGGTGGCAAGATCGGGCCTGATCGTGCGGGGCAGAACGGCATCAGACCCCGGCAACAGAAAGGCATGTCGCCCTGTCGTCAGTGCCGAAAGGCTGCGTTTGGCGCGGGTCATGGCGACATAGAACAGGCGGCGGGGGGCGTCGGCGTCTTCGCCCTTTGACGGGCGGTCCCAGCCGCCATCAAGGATCACGACGTCATCAAACTCCAACCCCTTGGCGCGATGGGCCGTGAGCAGCAGCAAACCGCGCTGTTCGGCGCGGGTGTCGCGGGCCCATTCGGCGAACCATTCGATCAGATCCGGGACAGGCGCGGCCTTGCCACCCAATTCGCGCCCCAAAGCGGCGATGCCTTCGGCGATCAGGTCGGTCCAGCGGCTTTGCGGCAGGGCGTTCAGGATGTCGACCAGATCGGGCACCCAGTAAAGGCGGCCGGGGTGGCGGCGCATTTCGGCGACAAAGGCCTGCATCTCGCGCAGCCGCCACAGGCTGGGCAGGCTTTCGTTCGCCATCTGGACGGGGATAGTCAGATGCTCGGCATAGCTGCGGACAGGCTCAAGGCGCTTCCAATCCCGCGCGATGATGGCTGCATTCGACCATGACCAATCAGGGTCGAGTCGGGACAAGCGCATCAGTTCGTCCACCGCCGCGACGGCCTGCATGTCGTCACCTTGAGGCACGGTCAACAGATGCACGCGGCCCTGCGCCACCGGGTCCAGCGCGGACAGGATGCCGCCGGGCAGGGCCTTTTGACGGCCACGGTCCACAGTGATGTCGTGGCCGTCCTTCATCCGTCCCGCTGCCCCCGCGATAACGGCATTGCTGGCGGCGATGATATGGGCGGTTGATCGGTAGTTTTCGGTCAGAAACACTGGCTTTGCGCTGTAATCCTGTTCAAATTGCCGGATGAATTGGATCGAGGCCCCGGCAAAGGCGTAAATGTTCT
>CALRPK020000288.1:0-4051 GCA_943370015.1 Paracoccus haematequi | reverse complement strand
ACACAGTTTGCAGCACGCGGCCCGGTGTTTCTGCACCCAAGCGCTTGATTTCACGCAGATAAGCGTCGCGCCAGCGGGTCTGGTCGATCTTTGCGGCAACGTGGCTGTTGAAATCGCAATAGGGGCATTTTGACTGGCAGAAGGGCCAGTGCAGATACAGCCCGAACCCTCCGCTCTGCCAATCGTCCATCGCTTATCCTTTAAAGGCCGTAACCTCGATCTCAACCTTCATCTCTGGCCGGATCAGGCCCGCGATGACCATCGTGGCAGCAGGGCGGATGTCGGCCAAAGCCTCACCCAGCACCGGCACCAAGGCATCGACCAGTGCGGCATCGGTGACAGTGTATTGCACCCGCACGATATCCGCCATGGTGAAGCCCGCCTGATCCAGCACGGCGGCGATGGTGGCAAAGCAGTTACGTCCCTGATCAGCGATGCTGTCCGGCATGGTCATCGTGGCGTAATCATAGCCCGTCACGCCAGACACGAAACACCAGCCGCCTTTGACCACGGCGCGGGAATAGCCCATCGTCGCCTCAAACGGTGATCCCGTCGAAATCCGTTTCATGTGAAACACCCCGCCACCAGTTTGCGAAAGGCATCGGCGCGGTGGCTGATCTGGTTCTTGGCCCAGCGGTCCATCTGGCCAAAGGTCACCTCATGGCCATCCGGCTGAAAGATCGGGTCATAGCCATGCCCCTGATCCCCGCGCATCGGCCAGACCACTTGCCCCGGCATCACGCCTTCGAACACCTCATCATGGCCATCGGGCCAAGCCAGCACCAGCGTGCAACGGAATTGGGCCAAGCGGGGGTAGGGGGCATTCGCCGCCTCAAGCGCGGCCCAGGTCCGCGTCATCGCCAGCACGAAATCCCGACCGTTCGGCGTTTCGGTCCAATCGGCGGTGTAAACCCCCGGCGCGCCGTTCAGCCCGTCAATGGTGATGCCGGAATCATCGGCCAAGACGGGCAGGCCCGAGGCCTTTGCCGCGAAATGCGCCTTGATCCGGGCATTGCCGATAAAGGTGGTCTCGGTCTCTGCCGGTTCGGCCAGACCGAGTTCACCGGCAGAGGTGACGTTCACCGAAAACGGCTCTAACAAGGCGGAAATCTCTTCCAGCTTGCCTTTGTTATGCGTGGCGACAACCAGCCGTTCTCCGGTGAACTTGCGCATCACAGACCCAAGGCAGCCTTTTGCGCCGCCACCAGACCGGCACAACCTGCCTCAGCCAGATCGAGCAGTTGGCCCATCTCATAGCGGCTGAAGGTGGCACCCTCGGCGCTCATCTGCACTTCGATCAGACGGCCCTTTCCGGTCAGGATGAAATTGCCATCGGTGCCAGCGGCGGAATCTTCGGCGTAATCCAGATCCAGAACGGCTTGCCCGGCATAGATGCCGCAGGACACGGCGGCAACATGGTCGATGATCGGATCGCTGACGATCACGCCCGATTTCAGCAGCTTTGCCACCGCCAGTTTCAGCGCCACCCAACCGCCGGTGATCGAGGCACAGCGCGTGCCGCCATCGGCTTGGATCACGTCGCAGTCGATGACGATCTGCCGTTCACCCAGTGCCGACCGATCCACCCCCGCCCGCAGCGCGCGGCCGATCAGGCGCTGAATCTCTTGCGTGCGGCCAGATTGCTTGCCTGCCGCCGCTTCGCGCCGATTGCGGCTGTTGGTGGCGCGCGGCAGCATGCCATATTCCGCCGTAACCCAGCCCAGCCCGGTGTTTTTCAGGAAGGGCGGCGCCTTGTCCTCGATTGTGGCCGAGCAGAGGACATGGGTTTCGCCCATCTTGATCAGGCATGACCCTTCGGCATGTTTCATCACGCCGACTTCGATTGAAATCGGGCGCATTTCGCTTAGAGTTCTGCCAGAGGGGCGCATCTCGTCATCCTTTCGGGTTTTGGCCAGATATGCAGGCCCACCCCGCGGATGCAACCCCGATTGATCGGCCCGATTGACGGTGCCGACGCATGACCCGTAAGGTCGCGACCTTGCGGAAAGACTGGAACGCAGACCGATGGCCGAAGGCTCGAAAATCCTCTCAGAAATGAACGACCGCTCGAAAGAGGTGTTTCGCCGGGTGGTGGAGGGCTATCTGTCCTCGGGTGATCCTGTCGGCTCGCGCACCCTGACCCGCAGCCTGACTGAAAAACTGTCGGCGGCGACGGTGCGGAATGTCATGCAAGACCTTGAGTTTCTGGGATTGTTGGACAGCCCGCATGTCTCGGCGGGGCGGATTCCGACCCAGATGGGTCTGCGGATGTTCGTGGACAGCTTGCTTGAGGTGGGAACGGTCGCCGCAGAGGATCGCGAAAGGATCGACGCCACTGCAGGCACGAATGATCAGGATGTGACCGCGCTGCTGGACCATATCGGAACAGCGCTGTCAGGCATCACGCGTGGGGCCAGTCTGGTGCTTGCGCCAAAGGTTGAGGCCGCGATCAAGCATATCGAATTCGTCAGCCTCAACCAGACCCGCGCTTTGGTGGTGCTGGTCTTTGCCAATGGCCATGTGGAAAACCGCCTGTTCACCCCGCCGCCGGGCCATACCCCATCCAGCATGCGCGAGGCCGCGAATTTCCTGAATGCGCTGGCCGAGGGCAAAACCCTGACCGACCTGCGCCGCGGCATGTCAGCAGAGATTGCGCTGCGGCGGCAAGAGATCGATTCGCTGGCGCGCGAACTGGTCGAAAGCGGGCTGGCCGTCTGGGAAAACCCCGGCGAATCCTCGGAACGCCTGATCGTGCGGGGGCGTGCAAATCTTCTGGAGGAAGATGGCGCCGATCTGGAACGCGTGCGCAGCCTGTTTGATGACCTTGAACGCAAGCGCGACATCGCGGATTTCCTCGAACTCGCCGAAGAGGGTGACGGGGTGCGCATTTTCATCGGGTCAGAGAACAAACTCTTTTCACTTTCCGGTTCAAGTCTGGTGGTTTCTCCCTATATGAACGCGGATCGAAAAATCATTGGCGCGGTCGGCGTGATCGGTCCGACCCGGCTGAATTATGGCCGGATCGTTCCCATCGTCGATTACACCGCGCAACTCGTCGGGCGGATCATGTCCGAACGGGGCACGTGAGGAAGCAAGGAAGAACCATGTCGCAGGACAAGCCGCTGCCAGAAGAAATCGCCATCGAAGACGTCCTGCAGGACGATGCCCAACTGGGCGAGATTGAGGCCCTGCGCGCCGAGCGGGACGATATGCGTGACCGTTTCATGCGCGCCTTGGCCGAGGCCGAGAATATCCGAAAGCGCTGCGAACGCGACCGGCGCGAGGCAGAGCAATATGGCGGCACCAAGCTGGCGCGTGACTTGCTGCCGGTGTTCGACAACCTGAACCGCGCGCTGAAAGCCGCCACCGACGAACAAAAGGCCGCCGCATCGGCGCTGTTCGAAGGCGTTGAACTGACCCTGCGCGAATTGACCCATGTGATGACCAAGCACGGCGTCACCCCGATCATCCCGGCGATTGGCGACATCTTTGATCCGCAAAGCCATGAGGCGATGTTTGAGGCGCCCTTGCCCGGCACCAAGGCCGGTCAGATCATTCAAGTGATGACCGAAGGCTTCATGCTGCACGACCGCCTGCTGCGCCCGGCGCAGGTGGGGGTTTCGTCGAATACGGCGGGTTGATCTGACTTGTCGGAAGCGGGGGTTTCACACCCCCGCACCCCCGTGGGATATTTAAGCAACGGGGAAGGGTCAGGGTTTTGCCAGACCTTTGAGTTCATAGACCAACTTCAACGCCTCCATCGGGGTCAACTCGTCGGGGTGGATGGTTTCCAGCCGCTTTTCTACCACGCTCGCCTTTGCCACGGGTTTCGGGGCCGGGGGTGGAGCGGAAAAGCTGAACAAGGGTAGGTCGTCGATAAGCGCCTTGGGCCGCGCGCCGCCTTGGCGTTCGCCGGATTCCAGCGCCTCAAGCACCACTTTGGCGCGGTCGATCACGCTTTGCGGCAGGCCCGCCAGACGCGCGACCTGCACGCCATAGGACCGGTCGGCCGCACCTTTCTGCACCTCATGCAGGAAGATCACGTCGCCTT
>CALRPK020000287.1:0-4059 GCA_943370015.1 Paracoccus haematequi | reverse complement strand
TGATCATTGGCGATGGCTTGCATCAGCGGGGCATAGGCGGCGGCATAGCAGGCGGCCAAAAGCCCGTCCTTGCTGCCGAAGTAATGTCCCACCAGCCCCCGCGACGCGCCCGACGCCTTGCAGATATTGTCGATGGTAAAGGCCGTGATCCCGCCACGCGACAGCACCCGCAACCCGGCCTGCACCAGTTCCGAGGCGCGGGTTTCCGGCGCAAGGCGTTTGTACTTCGGCGCGGTCATGGCTTGTTGGACGCCCCGATCCCGGTTTCCTGTTGAACGATCATACAACAGTGTTAGCCTGATGGAAAGGAGACCGCCCATGGACCCGCGCCACGCCATCCTGTTCGAGCCGGTCAAGATCGGTCCGGTCACCGCGCCCAACCGGTTTTACCAGACACCCCATGCCACAGGTTTCGGCTGGCAACGTCCGCAGTCTGGCGCGGCGTTGCGCGGGGTAAAGGCCGAAGGCGGGTGGGGGGTGGTTTGCACCGAATACTGTTCGATCCACCCCAGCAGCGACGACAGCCCCTATGCCTTTCTGACCCTGTGGGATGATGAGGACATCGCCCCGCTTGCCGCGACGGCAGAGGCGATCCATGCCCATGGCGCGCTTGCGGGGATCGAGCTTTGGCATGGCGGGTCGCATGCGTCGAACCGCATGACGCGGGTGCCGGGGATCGCGCCGCAGGTGCAGCCGGCAATGTATCATCTGCCCACCACGGCGCGGGCGATGGACAAGGCCGATATCCGCGCCTTTCGCGGATGGCAGCGCGATGCGGCGCGGCGGGCAAAGCAGGCGGGTTTCGACATCGTCTATGTCTATGCCGGGCATGATTATCTGCCGTTTCAGTTCCTGTCGCGTCGCAGCAATCAACGCGGCGACGACTATGGCGGCAGTCTGGAAAATCGCGCCCGCCTTTTGCGTGAGATGCTGGAGGACACGCGCGAGGCTGTGGGTGATACCTGCGCCGTGGCGATCCGGCTTGCGGTGGATGAGCTGCACGGCCCCAAAGGCATCTGCGCCGAGGATGAAGGCCGCGACGTCGTCGCCCTGCTGGCCGAGGTGCCTGATCTGTGGGACGTGAACATCGCGGGGGCGCTTGGCAATGACAGCAAATCCGCCCGCTTTTCCGCCGAAGGCTTTCAGGAGGATTACATCCGCTTTGTGAAGGGGGTGACCTCCAAACCTGTGGTGTCGGTTGGGCGTTTCACCTCACCCGACCAGATGGTGGATCAGATCCGCAGGGGGGTGCAGGATTTCATCGGGGCGGCGCGGCCCTCGATCGCGGATCCCTTTCTGCCCGCGAAAATCCGTCAGGGTCGCGTGGACGAAATCCGCGAATGCATCGGCTGCAACATCTGCCGGGCGGCGAATAACGAAGGCGTCGGCCTGCGCTGCACCCAGAACCCCACGATGGGCGAGGAATGGCGGCGCGGTTGGCACCCGGAACGCATCGCCGCCTATCCCCGCCGCGAAACCGCGCTGGTCGTCGGCGCAGGCCCCGCCGGGCTTGAGGCCGCGCTGACACTGGCCCGCCGCGGGCTGGAGGTGACTTTGGCCGAGGCTGGTCGCCACTTGGGCGGGCGGATCGTCCATGAATCGGCGCTGCCGGGGCTGGCCACTTGGGCGCGGGTCCGCGATTGGCGGCTGACCATGCTGGCCAAGTTGCCGAATGTGCAGATCTTTCGCGAAAGCCGGATGGAGGCGGGGGATATCGTCGACCTGAAGCTTGACCATACCGTCCTTGCCACAGGCGCGCGCTGGCGGCGCGATGGGGTAGGGGTGGTCGGGATGGAGGTCGGGGACTACCCGAAGGCGCTGACCCCGGATGATGTCTTTGCCGGGGCGCAGGTCGGGGCGTCGGTCATGCTTTATGATGATGACCATTACTTCATGGGCGGCACTTTGGCGGAAAAGCTGGCACGCGCCGGGCATAAGGTCACGCTGGTCACGCCCTATCCGCAGGTGTCAGGCTGGACGATCTACACCGACGAACAGGGCTTTGTGCAAGAGCGGCTGATGGCACTTGGCGTCACTATCCTGCCGCAGCACATGCTGGTCGGGCAGGGGCCGGGCCATGTCCGCATCGCCTGCGCCACCACAGGCGCAGCGCGCGAGATCGCCTGTGACAGCCTGCTTCTGGTGACCGGGCGTTTGCCGGTTGATGGGCTTTGGTCCGACCTTGCCGGGCATCCGAATGTGGCGCGGGTCGGTGACTGCCTTGCCCCCTCGTCGATTGCCGATGCGGTCTATTCCGCCCATCGCTATGCCCGGCTTCTGGGGGAACCCGATCTGCCGCCGCGCCGCGAGCGGCCCAGCCATAGGAGCGCGTGATGCGCCAGCGCCGCCCTGCACGGTCAGCACATGCAATTCCGCAGCGGCCCTTCGGACAGGTGCCACGCAGTTATGACCCTATCCGGGTGATCAGCGATGATCAGGTCGAGGCGATCCACCGCGCCGCACTTCAGCTTTTGGCGGAACAGGGAATGCGGGTGCTGAATGGCCGGGCCATTGACAGCTTTCGCACTGCAGGCGCGCGGGTCGATGGCAACATGGTTTTCCTTGATCCCGGGCTGGTGGCTGAACGGCTTGCGACCGTTCCCGCCCGCTTCACCATCACCGCCCGCAACCGGGCCAAGGATCTGCGCTTTGGTGGGAATGACATGGTCTTTGCCTCGGTCGGGGGGCCTGCCTATGTGATGGACATTGACCGTGGCCGCCGAGACGGCAACCTTAAGGACATGCAGGATTTCCTGCGCCTGTGCCAAAGCCTGAACGTGATCCATCAAGAAAGCGGCGGCCCGCTTGAACCGGTGGACCTGCCCGCCGCTACACGGCATCTGGACCTTTACCTGTCCCAGATCACGCTTTTGGACAAAAGCTGGCAGTTGAACGCGCTTGGCGCGGCGCGGACCATGGACGGGATCAGTATGGCGGCGATCAGCATGGGCTGGTCGCTGGACGACATTGCCCGTCAGCCGATGATGATGGGGGTGATCAACACCAACTCGCCCCGGCAGTTGGATGACCCGATGAGCGCGGGGTTGATGGCGCTGGCCGAACACGGGCAAGTGGCGATTGTGACGCCCTTCACGCTGGCGGGGGCGATGGCCCCTGTCAGTCTGGCCGGGGCGTTGGTCTTGCAACATGCCGAGGCGATGTTCGGCATCGTCTTGACCCAGATCGTCCGTCCCGGGGTTCCGGTCGTCTACGGCGGTTTCACCTCGAACGTGGATATGCGCACCGGGGCCCCCGCCTTTGGCACGCCGGAATACGCCAAGGCCGCGCAGGCCAGCGGCCAGTTGGCCCGGCGGATCGGCGTTCCGTTCCGGTCGTCGAACACCACGGCAGCCAATGCGCTGGATGCGCAGGCGGCCTATGAAAGCCAGATGTCGCTGTGGGGATGCCTGATGGGTGGCGCACATCTCGTGATCCATGCGGCGGGTTGGATGCACGGCGGGCTGACCGCCAGCTTCGAAAAGCTTGTGCTGGATGCCGAGATGCTGGGAATGATGCAGGCCTATTTCTCGCCCCTGTCCGTGACAGACGAGTCGCTGTCGCTGGACGCAATCGCCGAGGCCGGGGTGGGCGGCCATTTCTTCGGCACGGCGCAGACAATGGCGCAGTATGAGACGGCCTTTCATGCGCCCATGATCTCGAACTGGGACAGCTATCCAAACTGGCAGGCCCGCGGATCGGAAGAGGCCCCGCAGCGCGCGAACCGGATATGGAAAGACTTGCTCGCCCGTTACGAGGCCCCGCCGCTTGACCCCGGTATCCGCGAGGCGCTGGAGGATTACGTCACCCGCCGCAAGGCAGAAGGTGGCGCGACAGAGTGAAGAGGTCGCAAAGGGATAGCGGCCGCAGCCGTGACTGACGGACTGTCGCAGCGCCCCAAGCTTGGGCGGTGCGGATCAACGATATGCGCCAAACGCACCAGATCGCGCATACGGTGATGGGATGGTGCTGTAGTGGATTGAGCCTGCGCATCGAATGGCCTGTCCGACCGTGCAGATGGTTTCGGATCGGCGTTCCGCGCCAGTGGGCCGCAAGCTGAAC
>CALRPK020000286.1:0-4065 GCA_943370015.1 Paracoccus haematequi | reverse complement strand
ACGGCCGCTTTATGTCGCACCGATTTGGAGCGGGTCTGGGCGGGCACTCGGTCATTCAAACACTGCTCCCCGACCCCCGCAGTCGGTTTCAGACTTGCAGCCTCCACAAGGCAGGTCTACGCCATCCCCCATGAAACTGCTTTTCCTTGGCGATGTGATGGGGCGGACCGGGCGCGCGGCGATTGCTGAGCGCTTGCCGTCGTTGCGTGCCGAATGGGGGCTCGATTTCATCGTGGTCAATGGCGAGAACGCCTCAAGCGGGGCGGGGCTGACGGCGGAACATGCGCGGCTGATCCTTCAGGCCGGGGCGGATTGCGTGACGCTGGGCGATCATGCCTTTGACCAGAAGGACATGCTGTCCTTCATCGAGACGGAACCGCGCATCGTGCGACCGATCAATTTCTCAAAGGTCGCGCCCGGGCGGGGGCATAAGGTCTTTACCGCCACCCAAGGCCGCCGCGTTCTGGTCACGCAGGTGCTGGGCCAAGTGTTCATGAAGCGCCCCTTTGACGACCCGTTCAGCGCGATTGAGGGGGTCTTGAAAGCCCATACCCTTGGCGCCTCGGTTCAGGCGACCATCGTCGATGTCCATGCCGAGGCGACATCGGAAAAGATGGCGATGGGCCATTGGTGCGACGGACAGGCCAGCCTTGTGGTCGGTACGCATACCCATGTGCCCACCGGGGATGCGATGATCCTGCCGGGCGGGACCGCCTATCTGACCGATGCAGGGATGTGCGGCGATTACGACAGCGTCATCGGCATGGAAAAGCTGGAACCGCTGCGGCGCTTCATCACCGGCATGCCCAAGGCGCGGTTTGAGCCGGCCAATGGGCCTGCAACCCTGTCGGGGGTTTATGTCGAGACCGATGACCGCACCGGCAAGGCGCAGGTGGTCAAGATGATCCGCAATGGCGGGCGTTTGCAGGATGCCAGACCGTGACCGAGCGTCAGCGGTTTGTAGGGATGCTGCTGATCCTTGGCGTTGGCTGGGGCACGACACAGCCTTTGGGCAAGATCGCCACCACCACGGGGCATGGGCCGTTCGGCTTGATCCTGTGGCAGTTGGTGGTGTGTGTGCTGGTGCTGGGGTCACTGTCGCTGGCACGCGGCAAAGGGCTGGTCTTCACGCGCAAGGCGTTTGAATTTTATATCGCCGTCGCCATTCTGGGCACGCTGGTGCCGAACGCGACCTTTTACCTGTCGGCAGCGCGTCTGCCTGCGGGGATCATGTCCATCGTGATTTCTGCCGTGCCGCTGTTGGCCTTTCCGCTGGCGCTGCTGTTCAGGATGGAGCGTTTTGCGCCCGTGCGGCTGGTCGGGTTGTTGCTGGGGCTTTCGGCGGTTGCGTTGATCGCGGCCCCCGGTGCGGCTTTGCCGGATCCGGCGATGGTGGCCTTTCTGCCCGTGGCGCTGATCGGGCCGCTCTTCTATGCGCTTGAAGGGCTTTATGTCGCCCGGCGCGGTATGGGTGGGATGGATGCGATACAGGCCATGTTCGGCGCATCGGTCGTGGCGCTGATCCTGTGCCTGCCGATTGCCTTGGCACTGGGACAAGCGTTCAACCCCTTTGGCGGGGCAGGATTCGGACGGCCTGAGGCGGCGCTGGCGGCATCCTCCGTGATCCATGCGCTGATGTATGCTGGCTATGTGTGGCTGGCGTCCCGCGCCGGGGCGGTCTTTGCTTCACAATGTTCCTATATTGTCACCGGAGCCGGAGTTTTGTGGGCAATGGCCCTGTTGGGAGAACGATTTTCTCCTTTTGTCTGGGTTGCGCTTGTTCTTCTTCTCTTTGGCGTGGCATTGGTGTCGCCGCGAGACAAGGCGCGGACAGCCCCTTCCTGATGGCATGCAGCGCGCCCGGACGGGAAAGGGTGCGACATGTTTGGTCTGGACGTGGCGGCAGAGTGGCAGCCTTGGGTGGCGCTGGGCATCCTTGTCGTGATGTTCACCCTGTTTGTGCGCGAGACCTATCCGGTTGAGGTGACCGCCATCGGCGGGGCCGCTGTGATGGTGATTTCGGGCATCCTGCCGGTGAAAGAGGCCACCTCGGTCCTGTCGAACGCAGCCCCTTGGACCATCGCGCTGATGTTCATGGTGATGGGCGGGCTGGTACGGACCGGAGCCGTCGAAATGGTGATCCGCGCGGCGGAACGCCATGTCGGCAATCGGCCAAAGGCGACCATCGTGGTCCTGTTCAGCTTCATCGCCGTCGCCTCGGCCTTCATGAACAACACGCCCTTGGTTGCGGTGATGATCCCGGTGGTGATCCAGATCGCCATCAAGATGGGAACCGCGCCGTCAAAGCTGCTGATCCCTTTGTCCTATATGACCGTGCTGGGGGGGATGATCACGCTGATCGGCACCTCGACCAACCTGCTGGTCGATGGGGTGGCGGTGGATGCGGGGCTGGCGCATTTCAGCCTGTTTGAGATCGCGCCCTTGGGCATTGCGTTGACGGTTGTGGGCGGGCTGTTCCTCGCCCTGACCGCGCCTAAGCTGTTGCCCTCGCGTCAGTCGATGGGCACGCTGCTGAGCGACCGGGCCAAGATGAAATACTTCACCGAGGTTGCCATCCCCGAGGACAGCCCGCTGATCGGTCAGCCCGTGCTGGAGGTGGACCTGTTCAAGCGCGACGGCGTGCGCCTGATCGACGTGCTGCGCGGCGATGCGTCCTTGCGGCGCGACATGCAGCCCGTGAAGCTGGAGGCGGGGGACCGCGTCGTGCTGCGGACTGAGATGACAGAGCTTTTGGGTCTGCAACAGCGCAAAGACCTGCATCTGGTGGACAAGCTGTCCTCGACCCAGACGGAAACCGTCGAAGTGCTGATCCAGCCCGGGTGCCGGATGGAGGGGCGGCGCTTGGGCGAATTGCGCCTGCGGCGGCGCTATGGGGTCTATGTACTGGCCGCGCATCGGCGCAATCTGAACATCGGGCGGCAGTTGGATGATCTGACCGTGCGAGTGGGCGACACGCTGCTGCTGGAAGGCGCGATCGAGGATATCCAGCGTCTGGCCGCCGATATGGATCTGGTGGACATCACCCGCCCCACGACCAAGGCCTTTCGCCGCCACAAGGCCCCCATCGCCATCGCAGCGCTGGCCGGGGTGGTGATCCTGTCGGGGATGGAGCTTGCGCCGATCCTTGCCCTTGGCTTTCTGGCGGTGGCGCTGATCCTCTTCACCAAATGCATCGATGCCGATGAGGCTTTTACCTTTGTCGATGGCCGTCTGATGGCGATGATTTTTGCCATGCTGGCGGTGGGCGAAGGGCTGGACCGATCCGGCGCGGTGGCGCTGATCGTGGATGCCGTTGCGCCGCATATGGCGGGCCTATCGCCGTTCTTCCTGATCCTTGCCGTCTATTTCCTTGGGTTGGTGTTGACCGCATTCCTGTCGAACAATGCGGTGGCCGTCATTTACACTCCGATTGCCATTGAGTTGGCGCATAACCTTGGCCTTGATCCGCGCGGATTTGTCGTGGCGGTGATGTTCTCGGCCTCTGTGGCCTTTGCGACGCCGGTGGGGTATCAGACTAACATGATGGTCTATGGTCCGGGGGGATATAAATTCTCGGATTACATGCGGGTTGGGATTCCGCTGAACATCATCACGGGGCTTGTCGCCTCGGCGTTGATCCCGCTGATCTGGCCGTTGTAAGGGGGCATTATGCGCGCACATTGGATGGTTTTGCCTGTGGTCCTGATGGGCTGCGCGGGGATGCCTGTGGCAGAGCCGCAGGGGGCGACCCTGTCGGAAAGCGTGCTGACGGTGAAGCTGACCGATGGCAGCCGTTGCTCCGCCGATTGGCGCGCGGCGGGTGGGCAGGGGCAGATGCAAGGCTGCGCCGTGCCCTTGACCTATCAGGTGGCCGAAGTTGCGAACCCCAATGTGCTGCGCAAATTGTGGGTGCAACTGGTGGACGCGCTGGGCGCCGACGGTCTGGCCCCGCCGATGGCCGATGTGGTGCTGACGGATGAGCGCGGGCGGACGTGGCGCTACGTCTCGCCGCCGCCGGTGGAATAAGGGAAAGGGCGCGTTTGGGTCTGGCCAAAGGAGCGGGGG
>CALRPK020000285.1:0-4066 GCA_943370015.1 Paracoccus haematequi | reverse complement strand
CCCTTGGCACGGGCTTTCATCGCATCGACCCCGGTCACCACGGCGCGTGCGTCATTCAGAAGGATCGCACCGGTCGGCGTCAGTTTGGGGTAGCGGTTCGTTCGGTCAAATATGGTGACCCGCAACTGTGCCTCAAGATTGGCGATGGATTCGCTGACCGCCGATTGCGTGCGGTTCAAACTGCGTGCTGCCGCGGAGAAGCTGCCCTCATCTGCCGCCGCGACGAAGATCCGCAGCTGATCAAGTGAAACGCCGTCCAGCATGGTCTGTCCTCTATCGGTTTGGCCGATGGATAACATAAACTCACACAGGCTTCTCCGCTTTCTTTCGGCATGGCACCTAGGTCCGCAAGGAAAGAGGAGCACGAGATGACGCATAAAGGACGGATCGCCGTGGTGACGGGCGCGGGTCGTGGGCTGGGCGCAGAGATTGCCACCAGACTTGCGGCGCGGGGCGCGACTGTTGTCTGTGCCGACCTGTCGATGCCCTCGGCCACGGTTGCCGCGATCGGTGCGGCTGCGGTGGGCGTGGCGGCCGATGTCAGCGACCCTGCCGGGTGGGAAGCGATTGCGGCTGCCGCCCCCGGCACGGTCGAGATCGTCGTAAACAACGCGGCCTACTATCCCAACGCCCCGATTGACTCGCTGGATCTGGAAACATGGCGGCGAACGTTGTCGGTGAACATGGACGCGCATTTCCTGTCGGCCAAGCAGTTCCTGCCCGGAATGCGCCAGCAGAAATGGGGCCGGTTCGTCGGCATTTCGTCGAACTCCATCGGCCTCGCGATACCGGGGATGAGCCATTACATCGCGTCGAAAATGGGCATCATCGGCTTCATGCGCGGGCTGGCCAATGATGTGGCGGGCGACGGCATTACCTGCAACGCCGTGCTTCCCGGCCTGACCAACACCCCCGCCACCGCCCCCATGCCGGATGAGGTGCGCCGCGCCACTTGGGCTGGGCAGGCGATCCAACGCTTTGCCGACCCCGCCGATGTGGTGGGGCCGGTGCTGTTCCTGACCTCTGACGACGCTGCTTTCATGACCGGCCAGGCGCTTGTCGTGGATGGCGGGCAATACCGCGTCAGCTGACCTTTCAACACAAGTGGAGACGAGTATGACGAAACTGACTGCTGTCCAGATGCTGGAAAAAAGCTTCGACCGGTTCGCGGCCAAGGATATGCGCGGCTGGGCCGACCTGTGCGCCCCTGATGTGGTGGCCGAGTTTCCCTTTGCCCCGGCGGGCCTGCCCAGCCGGATCGAAGGGCGCGATGCGCTGTATGACTACCTCAAGGGCTATCCCGATGTGATCGACGTGCAGTCCATGCCGACGATGCGTATTTTTGCCACCGATGACCCGAATGTCGCCATCGCGAATTGGAGCGTTTCGGGAAAGGTGCTGACCAACGGCAACCCCTATGAGATGAGCTATGCCACCTTTGCCACCTTCCGCGACGGGCAGTTGGTGACCTATCGCGAATACTGGAATCCGATGGCCTTCCTGACCGCGATGGGCAGCGGCGGTTCGTTCTGATCCCAAGCGCAGGCATGCAGGGCTGATCCTTGGCCCTGCACCCGTTCTGAACGCGGCTGCCTTGTGGTGGCCGCGACCACCCCGGTTTGGTCCGGCACCCTTTGGAGGAAAACTTGTTCAACGCCAAGACTCTGAACGACGGCCACCTTGTCTTGAACCGGCGGCGGTTCATGGGCGTGGCGGCGGCGCTGATCGCGGCGGGTGCCCTGCCGAAATCGGCGCTGGCGCTGGCGCTGGCTGGGCCGCACCGCTTTACCCACGGCACCTTTGACCTGACGGTCCTCAGCGACGGTCAACTCAACTTGCCGCTGTCCATCGTCAGCCCGCAGGCCACGATCGAGGATCTGAAGGCGCTGATGGGCGCGGCCGTCCAGCCGGGTGACATGTTCACGGCGGAAATCAATGTGGTTCTGCTGCGCACAGGCAGCGACTTGGTCCTGATCGACACGGGCGCTGCCGGGGCCTTTGGTCCGACGGCAGGGCAGTTGTTCGCAAACCTGAAGGCCGCAGGAGTTGATCCAGCGGATATCACCAAGGTGATCTTCACCCACGCCCACCCGGACCACATCCTTGGGGCCATCGGGGCCGATGGCAAGCCAACCTTCGCCAACGCGTCCTTCCACATGGCGGAGAACGAGTTCAACTTCTGGTCGCCCGCCGACCTTGCATCCCAAGTGCCTGCCGCAATGAAAGACATGACGCTGGGTATTCAGGCGGCCTTGGGCGTGCTGGGCGACCGGCTTGCCACATTCAAGGCCGGGGCCGAGGTTCTGCCGGGGATCGGCGTGTTCGAAACGCCCGGGCACACACCCGGCCATGTGGCGTTTGAACTGGCGGGCGGCGATGGGCTGGTCCTGATCGGTGACTCCATCCCGCAGGAATCTGTGTTCTTCAAGAACCCGGAATGGGCCTTCGGCTTTGACTATGACGGCGCAATGGCGGGCAAAAGCCGCCGGACGCTGCTGGGCATGGCAGCCTCGGGCAAGAAGCAGATGCTGGGCTACCACTGGGCCTATCCCGGTCTGGGCCGGGCCGAGGCCAAGGACGGCGCCTTCGTCTACGTTCCTGCCAATGCCTAACTGACAGACCTTGGGCTCCGCCAGACTTTGGCGGGGCCTTTTTGTTTTCGGAGATGCAGATGAGCGAAGAAACCTTTGACATGATCATTGTCGGTGGCGGCTCGGCCGGGGCTGTGATGGCCAACCGGCTGAGCGCCGATCTAGGTCGGCGGGTGCTGCTGATCGAGGCGGGCCGCGCCTATGCGCCGAACGCCTATCCTGACATTGTGCGCAGGCAAGACATGCTGAGCGGGGATGCGGCCCATGACTGGGGCTTTGCCAGCACGACGGGCGTGATCGGCCGGTCGATCCCGCTGAACCGGGGCAAGGTTCTGGGCGGCACCTCGGCCATCAACGGCGCGGTCGCGATGCGGCTGCCGAAATCGGACCACGCCCGCTGGGCCGCCGACTACGGGCTGACCGACTTTGCCTGGGAGGACGCCCAGCCGCATTACCGTTCGCTGGAGCGGACTTCGGGAACTGGCGGGCAGGGCAGGGACGGCTCATTTCCGATCCACCAGCTGGGGATGGAGGAGGTGTCCGAGCAGCACAGCGCCTTTGTCGCCTCAACCCTTGCAGCGGGGTTCAAGGCCACGGCGGGATTCAACACGCCCGAACCGCTGGGTGTGGGGCCCTATGTGATGAACGCGCGGATGGGGCAGCGGTTGAACACCGGCATGACGCTTTTGTCAGACGATGTCCGAGCGCGCCCAAACCTGACGATCCGTGACGAAACGCTGGTAGACCGGGTGATTGTCGAAGGCGGTCGCGCGGTGCGGGTGCGCCTTGCCGACGGCACCGAAGTTGCAGGGGCCGAGATCATCCTGTCGGCGGGCACCTATGTCAGCCCTGCCATCCTGATGCGGTCGGGGCTTGGACCGCGTGATGTGCTGGACCCCCTGGGTATTCGGGTGATCGCGGACCTTCCAGTGGGCAAGCGCCTGCAGGACCATCCGATCATGCCGACGGTCTGGGCGATCCGCAAAGAGGCGGTCGGGCTGGCCTTCCCGCCCATCGGCGCCATGCTGTGGGAGGCGTCATCCCACGCCACCCCTGGCGAGGCCGATATCAACATCACCACCATGCCGATTGCCGATGGAGCCGGGTCGCCCACCGGCGCGATGTTCCTGCTGGCGGCGGCCCTCGTGCGGCCGAAGTCGGTGGGATCGCTTCGGATCGACAGCATCGACCCCGCCGCCGCCCCGGTGATCGACCTGGGTTTCCTGCGTGACCCTGCCGACCGGGAGCCCTTGATCGACGCGGTGGAAATCATCCGCAAAATCGCCACGCACGCACCCTTTGCCGACATGGTCGGGATGGAGTTGATGCCGGGGGCTGCTGCAGGTGACCGCGCGGCGATTGACGGAGCACTGGCGGGCGCGTTGGTGACCTATCAACACCCGACCCCAACCGTGCCGATGGGGGTGGGCGGCGATCCGACCGCGGTTGTCGACAGCCACGGGCGGGTGCGGGGG
>CALRPK020000284.1:0-4066 GCA_943370015.1 Paracoccus haematequi | reverse complement strand
GATCATCAGCCGTGCCTCGAACACCTCACGGGCCTGTTCGGCAGACGGGCAGGCGACGAAAGCCCCGCGATTGGGCAGCAATTCCACGACTTGACGGCTTGACAGCAAAAGCAGGCTTTGCCGGATGCGCATGCGGCCGACACCGAAGGCTTCGCACAGCGCAGCCTCTGACAGCTTCGTCCCCGGAGGAAGCCGCTGGTCGATGATGGCTTCGAAGATACGGTCGACGATTTCCTCTTCGCCAAGTTCTTCGCCGCTTTTCTCCGGTTCTGGCAGGACACCGGCGCTGTTCATGTCTGAAGTCCGTTCTTCAATGCGTGGACCCACAGGTTATCTGCTCATGTCACACCCAATCAAGGGCAGGTTTGTTGGCGAAGCAATACATTTTTGTTGACAATCTTGTTAGCGGAATTGTCAATGATAGCGTCGCGGGCGGAAACCGCGCGGACCAATAAACAGGGAGTTCAAGATGAAGAGACGTGATTTCCTTGGCGCCAGCGGCCTATCGCTTGCGCTCGTGTTGTCGGTGACCTCCGCCGCTTGGGCGGAAAATGCCAAGTTGAAGATCGGCTTTGTCGGCGTGACCTCCGGCCCGGCGGCGGCATGGGGCATTTCCAACCAGCGCTCGATGGAAACGCGTGCGGCATGGCTGAATGAACTGGGCGGCGTGCAGATCGGCGATGCCACCTATGACATCGAAATCGTGCCCTTCGACGACCAGAAAGACCCCAAGCGCGCCATCGCGGGCATGGAAAAGATGGCACAGGACGGCATCCACTATGTCGTCGGTCCGAACGTCGACGACGGCGCGGCGGCGGTTCGTCCCGTGGCCGAACAGAACGGCATCATGTACTTCCCCTATGCCTTCCCCAAGGAGCTTTACACCGCGCCCGCGTCCAACGCGATCCTCGGGATGGTGGCAAACTACCAGTCCGGACCGGCCATCTACAAATACCTGATGGAATCCAAGGGCGTGAAGAAGGTGGCCTTCATCGCCGGCAATGAATCCGACCCGCTGAGCCAGCGCGATTCGGGTGCGGCTGCTGCGCGTGAACTGGGGCTGGAAGTGGTGTCCGACACCGTGACCTACCAGATGGACACCACCGATTTCACCCCGGTGCTGCTGCCCGTCATCCAGACCGCGCCGGATCTCTTGGTGCTGTCGGGCGTGTCGCCGGCCAATGCGCCGCAGTTGATCCGTTCCGCACGGGAACTGGGCTATACTGGCCTGATTTCGACCGAGACGGCGCAAGACGCGGCGGTTCTGGCCGAAGGCGCGGGGGAACTGGCGAACGGCTTCATCTCGGTCGGCGGCGCGTCGACTGCGGAACTGGCCAGCGACACGATGAAGGAATTCGTGGACCGCTACACCAAGATGTTCGGCGAATACAACGACGAGTCGAACACCAAGGTCTACGCGCTTGAGTATATCATCGAGACGATCAAGGCGAACCCCGCCGCCATCGACAATGTCGAAGAGTTCAAGAAGACGATGGACACCTTCAGCGCGCCGAACCCCTTCATGGTGGGTGATGCCAAGCTGACCTATGTCGGAACGTCCTCGTTCGGGCAAAAGCGCCAGGTTTCGGTGCCGCTGGTCGTGAACGAATACAAGGATGGCAAATTCGAGACGCTGTTCGTCGCGCAGGTCGACTGACCCCCGGCAACATCCAGTGTCCGACGCAGGGTCCGGGGCGTTTCCTCCACGGACCGGACCCTGCTCCATCTTCGCAAAGGACCATCACGATGGAACAAATCCTTGCCAATGGCCTGTATCTGGGTGCGCAATACGCCCTGATCGCCCTTGGACTCACCCTCATCTTTTCGCTGATGAACGTGCTGAATTTCGCGCACGGACAGATGTATGTCTTCGGCGGTTTCGTCACCTATACCGTTGTTGCCCAATTTGGTTTGCCATTCATTGTCGGGCTGGTCGCCTCGGCGGTCGTTCTGGCGGTCATGGGCGCGCTGATCGAGAAGTTCCTGTTCCGGCCCGTGATCCGAAAGTCGAAACGCGACGAGTCCACGATGCTTTTGGCGGCCGGGATCGCGTTCTTCCTTGATGCGGTGATCTTGCTGCTGTTCGGAGAAAAGCAGCGCGGCGTGCCCAAGATCGTCAACGGCGTGTTCAACTGGGACATGCGGCTGATCATGCCTTATGACCGCATCCTGATCGCGGTGCTTGCGGGTGCCCTGATCCTTGGGTTCATCCTGTTCATGCAATACTCCCGCACTGGCCGTGCCATGCGCGCCTTGGCGCAAGACCGGGTGGCGGCGCAACTGATGGGCGTGGACGTCGACCGCTATTCGATGATCGGCTTTGCGCTTGGCGCCATGCTGGCGGGCCTTGTGGGCGGGCTTTTGGTCACGATCACGGGCATCAACCTTGGGATGGGCGGACCGACGTCGGTCAAGGCCTTCCTTATGATCATGATCGGTGGTGCCGGGGTGATTTCGGGCGCAATCGCGGGCGGCTTCATTCTGGGGATGATGGAATCCATCGGCCTGACCGTCCTCGCCGCCTATGGCGATGTCACGTATCTCGTGATCTTCGTGACGCTCATGGTTTTCCTTGCCATCCGGCCGCAGGGCCTGATGGGCAAACCGTGGGGCTGAGACGATGACCGATCAAACGCAACCCTTGGCGCGGAGCCGTTCCATGTCCAACCCCCGCCTTGTCGGCATCGCAGCCTTCCTGCTGGGTGTCTTCGTCCTTGTCCCGGTCTTTATCAACATGACGGGCCGTTGGGACTTTTACTATACGTTGACCTCGGTCGCGCTGCTTTCTGTCGCGGCGGCAGGTGTCTGGCTGACCTTCTACATCGGGCGCATCAACATCGGGCAAGGGGCCTATGCGCTGGCCGGTGGCTATGTGTCTGCCATCCTCGTCACGCAATACGGCGTCAGCTTTTGGTTGACCTTGCCACTTGCGGGACTGTTCTGCGCGGCGGTGTCGGTCGTGATCGGCCTGCCCATCTTGCGGCTGCGCGGCGTTTACTTTGCGATGGTCACGCTTGTCCTGACCGAGGTCGCACGCCTGACCGCGCTGGCGTTGCCGGTGACGAACGGGGCCAAGGGCATCACCTCCATCCCGCTGCCGGGTGAGTTGTCGCTGTTTGGCCTGACGATCATCCCGGACTTCGCGGCGCTGGAAAATCCTAAGCTGGCCTTCTACCTGATGGCGGCAGTGCTAATGGTCATCACCTACATCGTGCTGTGGCGCATCGTGAATTCGCGTCTGGGACACCTCTGCCGCTCTCTCCAGCAAAACGAAGAGCTTTCGGCCTCTATCGGGGTCAATACCGCAATGCTGCGGATGCTGGCCTATGCCATTTCGTCCTTCTTCGGCGGGCTGGCGGGGGCCATCTTCGTGGCGATTTCGCAGTCGATCTATCCGTCCTCTTTCGTGGTGCAGGATAGCGTCAACTTCATGCTTTACTGTTTTGTTGGCGGGCTGAGTTCTGTGTTCGGGCCGATGCTGGGGACGCTGTTGCTCTACTTCGGCTGGGATTTGCTGTCGATCGCCCGGGAATACCAGTTGCTGATCTATTCGGGGACGATGATCGCCCTGATGCTGATCCTGCCCAATGGCGTCCTGAGCCTGCTGGACCGCAAAGGGGACCGCAAATGACCGCGCCGATCCTGCAAATCAAGGGTGTCACCAAGCGTTACGGCGGGCTGACGGCCAACAACGACATCACCTTCGA
Organism: Paracoccus haematequi; assembly: GCA_943370015.1. Taxonomy (GTDB): domain Bacteria; phylum Pseudomonadota; class Alphaproteobacteria; order Rhodobacterales; family Rhodobacteraceae; genus Paragemmobacter; species Paragemmobacter haematequi_A. The sequence goes on along the minus strand of CALRPK020000284.1, from coordinate 359 downwards.
CGTCGCCCCGCGCGAGATCCTGTCGGTGATCGGTCCCAACGGGGCGGGCAAATCCACGCTGTTCAAACAGATCGCGGGCTTCGTCACGCCGACCACGGGCGAGGTGCTCTACAAGGGAAACCGCATCTCGGGCCTGCCGCCGCACAAGGTGGCGCGAATGGGCGTTGTGCGCACATTCCAAGAGACCACCATCTTCAAGTCCATGACGGTGCGCGAAAACATCATCGTCGCCCATCACCTGCGGTCAAAGGCGTCGCTGCTGGGCTTTTTCCTTGGCACGGGTCAGGCGCGGACGGATGAGGCGGGGTTTGCGGCTTCGGCGGATGACATCGTCGATTTCCTTGGCCTTCAGGCGATCC
>CALRPK020000283.1:0-4091 GCA_943370015.1 Paracoccus haematequi | reverse complement strand
CAAGCTGGATAGACTTCCTCTTGCCAGCTTTCAGTGCGGTCGAAACCTTCCCAAGAAACAGACCGTTCGACAGGGCGCTTGATTGCCGCGCGTCGGCGCGTTCAAATGCAGTTATGAAAAACGCTCCTCTTTTGTCTTGGGCCGACTGTGCCCCCCGTCTTGTTGCCGTCGCTGCCGGGCGCGCGGCGGCTGATCTGGTGATCAGTGGCGGCACGCTGGTGAACGTCCAAAGCCGAGAGAGTCTGCCCGGTTGGCAGGTTGCGGTCGCCGAAGGGCGCTTTGCCTATGTCGGGCCGGACGCCACCCATTGCATCGGGCCGCAGACTACGGTTGTCGATGCCGCGGGCCAGTTTCTGATCCCCGGCCTTTGCGACGGGCACATGCACATCGAGAGCGGCATGTTGACCCCGGCAGAGTTTGCCGCCGCCGTGATCCCGCACGGCACGACGACGATCTTCCATGATCCGCACGAAATCGCCAATGTCCTTGGCCTCAGCGGTGTACGGATGATGCATGACGAAGCGCTGATGCAGCCGATCAACATCTTCACCCAGATGCCATCCTGCGCACCCTCGGCCCCGGGGCTCGAGACGACGGGCTATGAGATTGGTCCCGATGATGTGGCCGAGGCGATGCGTTGGCCTGGCATCATTGGGCTGGGCGAGATGATGAACTACCCCGGTGTCATCAACGGCAGCCAGCAGATGCTGGAGGAAATCGCGGCCACGATGCGCGCGGGCAAAACCGTCGGCGGCCATTATGCCAGCCCCGATCGCGGCATTCCGTTCCATGCCTATGTCGCAGGGGGTCCCTCGGACGACCACGAGGGCACGCGGGAACAGGATGCGATTGACCGGGTGCGGCAGGGGATGCGGTCGATGCTGCGGCTCGGGTCAGCATGGTATGACATCGAAAGCCAGATCACGGCGATCACCGAAAAGGGGCTGGACCCGCGCAACTTCATCCTGTGCACCGATGATTGCCATTCGGGCACTCTAGTGCATGAGGGGCACATGAACCGTGCCCTGCGCCACGCCATCGCTTGTGGCTGTGACCCGCTGATCGCGATCCAGATGGCGACGATCAACACCGCCACGCACTTCGGGCTGGAGCGCGAGTTGGGTTCCATCGCGCCGGGGCGGCGGGCGGATGTGATCTTGACCTCGGATCTGCGGGAATTGCCGATCGACGCGGTTTTTGCACGAGGTGTAAAGGTGGCTGAGGCCGGGCGCCTAACGGTTGCCTGTCCGCATTATGCCTGGCCCGTGGGGGCACGGACGACGGTGCGGATGGGGCGTGCGAAGACGGCCGCTGACTTTGCGATTGCGGCACCCGCCGGGACTGCCCGGGTCACAGCCCGCGTCATCGGGGTGGTGGAAAACCAGGCCCCGACCCGCGCGCTGACCGCCGATATGGCCGTGACCGGCGGGCTGGTCGAGGCGCAAGGCGATGTCGCCCAGATCGCCCTTGTCGAACGGCACCAGGCGACAGGGCAGGTGGTCAACGCTTTCGTCTCGGGTTTCGGCTACCGGGGGCGGATGGCGCTGGCCTCCACCGTGGCGCATGACAGCCACCACATGATTGTCGTGGGCACTGACCGCACCCAGATGGCGCTGGCCGCGAACCGGCTGGCGGCGGTGGGCGGCGGTGTCACCCTTTGGCGCGACGGGCAGGAACTGGCCGTGGTCGAACTTCCCATCGCGGGGCTGATGTCCGACCGTCCGGCGCGCGAGGTGGCCGACAAAGCGCAAGCCCTTGTCGCCGCCATGGCAGATTGTGGCTGCGCCCTGAACAACGCCTACATGCAGCATTCCCTGCTGGCGCTGGTCGTCATTCCGGAATTGCGTATCTCGGATAAGGGGCTGATCGACGTGACACGATTTGCGGTAACGGACCTGTTTGTGTCCTGAGGCGACCGAGGTTCCGGACGACGCAGGATCGGACGAAAACTCAGCGTCTAGCTGTGGTCCCAACTTCCGGCAGGTATCCGCAATCGGCGTTCCATCTTCGCACTGATTAATGATGAATGTTTTCTGCGCGTTCGCTAAATCGCTTGGCCTCATCCGATTTCGCGCCCGTCCCGGCCGGAAACGCGTGGCAGATCGCTGCGGCTTAAAACGATCCAGTTTGCTGGGATCAGATCAGATGTTCCTGTTCGGTTTCGTGTTGGAAAACACGCCGGTCGCGGAGGCCTCAGATTGCTTCATCGCCCAGTGTAGGCCTGCTGCGGTAAGACGTCCAACCATCGTGCTGGGTTAAGGGCCGTGTTTTCGGGTCATTCCCTTGCGTCAATGCGACCGCGATGGCCAGCGATATTCTCGAAGTCGAAGAAGTGGTCGATGGCAAGCACCGCGGCGCCCTGTGCCCATAGCTGGTTGGCGGCATCAAAATGAATGGCCCCGTGTGGCTGCAGCATGTTTGCGTGCAGCGCTTCCGTCATCGCGGCGATGAAATCTTGTCCGAATTGTAGGTTTTCTCCGCCAATCACGACAGCGTCCGGGTCGATCATCTGGGCTATCAAGGCGATGTGCAGCCCGATCTGATGGCCGAGTTCCTGCAGGAAAGCCCTGGTCTGCGGGTCGCCATGTTCCACAGCCTCTGCAATGTCGCGAAAGTCCAGGCCCAGAGCCTGCCACCTGAGTTCGATGCTGTTGAGGCTGAAATCACCGCCAAGGGTGCGACCCGGCCCGGTGACGGCAATGTTGGGGGAAAAGCCAATTTCGCCTGCGCGATATTGCGCCCCGTGGTGGATCTTTCCGTTGACCACCAAACCTGCGCCGACCCCCAAACCCAACACGACCGCAAGAACCGTGTCCTTGCCCCGCGCCAATCCGAACCGTCGGTGCGCGATGGCATAGGCATTTACGTCATTGTCGATCCAGACAGGACAGCCGATCCGGTCTGACACCAGCGACGCGATCGGGACATCCGCCCGCAGGATGCGGTGTTCGCTTGAAACGCTGCCGCGCCGCACGTCAACAAAGCCCGGGATAGCAATGCCAAGACCGATCAGTCTGTCGGATCTGTCGCGGCCCTCTGGCACCAGTTCGGTGACGATCGCAGCAATCTGGTCGATGATTTCCGTGATGTCGGGATGGTCAAAACTCCTGTCGGCAAAGGCGAGGGCCTTTGCCTCAAGATCGGTCAGCACACCGCTCAACCCTGTCTCAGACAGCTTGATCCCAATCGACCAGCGCGCATCGGGACGGATGGCAACCGGCACGGGCCGCCGACCACCACTGCTTTTGCCGGCTTCGAGTTCTTGGACAAGACCGGCTGCCACAAGCTCTTGGACCAGCACCGTTACGGAGCCCGGACTAAGACGTGTCAGTCGGGCAAGGTCGCCGCGACTGCAAGGACCGCATTGCAGGATGTTCAACAGCATCCGCAAGTTGATGGCGCGGGATGTCGCCTGATCGCCCTTCAGGTTCATTTGCCCGCAGCGCCCCCTTTGTGTCCGTCGCACGATGATCTGCATGCCACGTGATGCCAACGGCAGGCGAAGGGCAAGACCTCACTTTATTCAGCCAATGAAAAAAGTGTTGACCCGCCATGGTGACGCTGCGAATGTCACGGGGTTGGGGCAGGGCGTGCGGGGACAAAATGGACGTTTTCATCAGTACGGAAGCACAGGGCTGGGTCCGCTCGGCCCCCACAGACCGCGCCGCGACGGCCAGCCTCACCCCCGGACGTGAGGTTCTGGCAGACTTCAAAGGCTTTGGCGTCTGCTTCAATGAACTGGGCTGGAAGGCGCTGTCCGCATTGGGGGAAAACAGCAGGGCCGAGGTTTTGCAATCGCTGTTCTCAAGTTCTGGTCTGAACCTGAATTATTGCCGTATCCCGATGGGGGCGAACGACTATTCGCTGGATTGGTACAGCCACAATGACACCGATGGCGATCTTGCGATGGAACATTTCTCCATCGCGCGCGACCATAAGCTGCTGATCCCTTATCTGCGGGCCGCGCAGGCAGCGCATGGTGCGCCGTTCACGCTGTTCGCCTCGCCTTGGTCGCCACCGGCATGGATGAAGACCCACAAGACCTTTAACTACGGCACCCTGATTTGGGAGCCTGCCTATCTGACCGCCTA
>CALRPK020000282.1:0-4097 GCA_943370015.1 Paracoccus haematequi | reverse complement strand
CGCAGACCCGGCGCGCTATTGCTACATGGGTGAGGTGTTTCGCAAACAGGATCACCTCGGCCCCCGCGCCAGTGAATATCTGCAAGTGGGGTTTGAGGTGTTTGATCGCGCCGCCCCGGAACAGGCCGACGCGCAGGTGTTTGCGCTCTTTGCCCGGCTTCTGAACGACTTGAACCTGCGCCCGGCCACCGGGGATATCGGTATCCTCATGGCCGCCGTGCGCGGGCTGTCCACATCGGACCGCCGAAAGGCCGCGCTGCTGCGCCACATCTGGCGGCCCAAACGGTTCCGCGCCTTGCTGGACCGCTTCGCAGGCCGTGCGCCGATGCCCGAAGCGCGAACGAAGCTGCTGGAGCGTCTCGCGCAGGATACTCCTGACGCACTGATCGCCGCCGCAGGCACATTCACTGGCCTGCGCGCACCCGAGGAAATCACCGCACGCGCCTCCGCCCTGATCGAGGATGCAGCGACGGCCCCCATCGCCGCGCCTGAGGCGGCGCTGCTCTACGACCTTCTGTCGCTCGAAGCCCCGGCGCAGGCGGCGTTGACCCATCTGCGCGGCATCACGCCGCTTTTGCCTGCCATCGCCCCGGCGGTGGAGCGTTTCTCCTCGCGTCTGGACGCGCTCGAGGCCAATGGTATCGATACCATGACGCTGCCGTTCCAAGCCAGCCATGGGCGCACCAGCCTTGAGTATTACGATGGCTTCGTGTTCAGCTTCCACGCCGCCGATCCCGCTTTGCCCCCGGTGGCCAGCGGCGGGCGCTATGACGCGCTGACGGCTGTGCTGGGTCAGGGACGGTCCATCCCCGCTGTCGGTGGCGTGATCCGCCCCGGCCTTGTCGCCGCGCTGAAGGGGGCATGAGATGCTGAAAATCGGGGTGCCGTCCAAAGGCCGCTTGCAGGAACTGACCTTCCAATGGTTCGGCAATCACGGCGTGACCATGCGCCAGACCGGCAATGACCGCGAGTATTCCGGCGCAGTGGATGGCATGGACGGCGTCGAACTGGTGCTTCTGTCCGCGGGCGAAATCCCGCGAGAGCTTTCGGCAGGCCGCATCCATCTGGGCGTGACGGGCACCGACCTGATCCGCGACAAGCTGGCGGATTGGGATCGGCAGGTGACCTCCCTCGCCCCCTTGGGCTTTGGCCATGCCGATCTGATTATCGCCGTGCCTGCGGTCTGGATTGATGTCGATACCGTCGATGATCTGGACGCTGCCGCCAGTGCCTTTCGGGCCGCGCATGGCTTTCGGCTGCGGATCGCCACGAAATACCACCGTCTGGTGCGCGAGTTCCTGACGGCACAGGGTGTCGCGGATTATCAACTGGTGGACAGCCAAGGCGCCACCGAAGGCACCATCCGCAACCTGACGGCAGAGGCGGTGGCCGACATCACCTCAAGCGGGGAAACGCTGCGGGCGAACCATCTGAAAATCCTGTCCGATGCGCTGATCCTGCAAAGTCAGGCAGAGCTGTTCCTGTCGCTTCAGGCGGATTGGGACAAGGCCAGCCGTGACACGCTGACCGAACTGGTCACACGGTTGGGTCTGCCGCAGCCTGCGCTTTAGGCTTGCGGCTGACCATCGCCACCCCGGCCCCGGCCAAGACCATCCCGGCCCAAGCCAGCGGCGGCATCGCCTCACCCAGCAGGGGCCAGGCGAAGAGCGCGGAAAAGGCAGGGACTAGGTAGAACAGCGCCGACACGCGGCTGACCTCTCCGGCCCTGATCATCGCAAGCAGCAACGACATCGCAAGCAGCGAATTGCCGATGACCAGATAGGCCAGCACGGCGATGAATTCGCCGTTCCAGACCATGTGCATATTCTCGGTCGCCCAAGCGATGGGCAGGGTAAAGGCCGCGCCCACCGCATATTGGATCATGTTTGATGTGACCGGATGATGGCTGACACCGAAGCGCTTTTCATACAGCGTCCCGGCGGTGATGCCGAACAACGCGCCGACGGTCAAAAGCACACCAAAGGGGTTCTCCGCCTGCACTTGTGACCGCGACAGGATCACCACAACCGCGCCCGCCAACCCCAGCCCAAGGCCCACCCACGCCATCCGGCCAACACTTTCGCCCACGCCACGGGGGGCGACCAAGGCAACAAGGATCGGTTGCAGACAAACCACAATCGCCACCCCGGCGGCGGAAACCCCGGATTTGAAGGCGATGTAGCACAGGCCAAAGTAGGCCACCTGAATCAGGAAGCCGACGACAGCGATATCAACCCAACCACGCAGCGTCTTGGGCACCGGGGGCCGCAGGATCAGCGCAAAGGGCGCCAGCACCACCAGCACCAGCACATAGCGCAGCGCCAGCAAAGTGATGGGTGCGGCATGTTGCAGGCCCAGCTTTGCCACGCCAAAGCCCGCCGACCACAGCAGCAGGAAGATCGCGGGCGCGGCGGCAAGCCAAAGGGGGCGTTTGGAGGTCATGACGTGACCTTGCCCCCTTTGCCCGTGCTGCGAAAGGCCCCGCCCGCCACTGGCCTGCGCCAAAGCGACAGGCTGGACCTATGCCGGATCAGACGGCCACCCGTTCGCCCAATTCCACCACGCGGTCGCGCGGCAGATGGAAGTAGTCGGACGGATCGGCAGAAAAGCGCGACAGCAGGGCGTAGATGTTGTCGAGCATCCGCTCCAGCCCAATCGGCCCCGTCACCACAGGGCGGCGGCGGCCAAGGAAGAAGCTGGAGGTCATTACGTTGAACTCCAACCCCGCCTTGCGGGCATCGCCCATGGCGCGCGACACATTCGGCGTTTCCATAAAGCCAAAGCGCAGCGTCACGCGGGAGAAGCGGTCGTTGAGCTCTTCGTATGTCGCGCGCTCATCCCGCGCGGCGACGGGGACGCGCAACGTCTCAACGGTCAGGATGACGTTTTGTTCATGCAACACCCGGTTATGCTTGAGGTTGTGAAGCAAAGCCGAAGGCACAACCGACGAGTCCGGTGTCAAGAAGAAGGCGGTGCCGGGGATCATATGCACCGAGCTATGCGCCATTGACCGCGCAAAACCGTCCAGCCCGATGAGTTGCTTGTGGCTTTTGGCCAGAACGCTTTGCGTGCCGCGCCACCATGACCACATCGCCGTGCCCAGCGTGGCCGCCAGCATGAGCGGGACATAACCGCCGTCAGCCACCTTGGACAGGTTGGCGGAAAGATAGCTGAACTCAATCAGCCAGACCGGCAACACGAACAGCACCGCCAAAGGCAGCGGCAGGATGCGCTGGTTGACCATGTAGATCAGCGACAGCGTGGTGGTGATGATCATCGTACCGATCACCGCGATGCCATAAGCGGCGGCCAGCGCGGCAGAGTTGTCAAAGGTCACGACAAGGCAGAGCACGCCAAACAACAGCGCCCAATTGACCGTGCCGATGTAGATCTGCCCGCTTTGCCCGTGCGAGGTGTGACGGATCGTCATGCGCGGCAACAGGCCCAACTGCATCGCAGCGCGGGTCATCGAAAAGGCCCCGGAAATCCCGGCCTGCGCGGCAATGACCGTGGCCATCGTCGCCAGCGCGACCAAGGCGGGCAAAAGGGCGGGCGGGCACAGCCGGAAAAACGGATTGTCCATCGCGGTGGGATCGGCCAGCACAAGTGCGCCCTGCCCCAGATAGTTCAGCACCAAGGCCGGAAAGATCAGCGCAAACCACGCAAGGATGATCGGCTTGCGCCCGAAATGCCCAAGATCGGCATAAAGCGCCTCGGCACCCGTCACGGCCAGAAAGATCGCGCCAAGCACCATGAAGGCGATAGCCTTATGGGTCAGCAGGAATTCGACACCCCAGACCGGATTGAACGCGCCCAAGACCGTGGGATTCTCGATGATCTGGACCAGACCCAGCAGACCCATGACCGTGAACCAAACAACGGTAATCGGGCCAAAGGCACGGGCGATGGTTTCGGTCCCTTTGCGCTGAACCAGAAACAGGACAAACAGGATCACCATGGTCAGCGGCACGACCCACGGTTCCATCGCCGGGACGATCAACTCTGTCCCTTCGACCGCTGACAGCACCGAAATTGCAGGTGTGATGATGGCATCGCCGTAAAACAGCGCCGCGCCAAGGATCGCCAAGGCCAGAACA
>CALRPK020000281.1:0-4097 GCA_943370015.1 Paracoccus haematequi | reverse complement strand
CTGGAAGCCCGCATCCAGCACGAAAGTCAGGTCACACGGCGGCGCGGTTAAGGCGGGGGGTTACACCCGCTCCAACGCAATCGCGATGCCTTGGCCCACGCCGATGCACATGGTGGACAAGGACCGCCGCCCACCCGTCGCCGCCAGTTCCAGCGCCGCCGTCCCGGTGATCCGCGCGCCCGACATGCCAAGCGGATGACCCAGCGCGATGGCCCCGCCGTTGCGGTTCACGCGGGCATCGTCATCCGCGATGCCCAGTTGCCGCAGGGTGGCGATACCTTGGGCGGCAAAAGCCTCATTGAGTTCGATCACATCGAAGTCGGACTGTTTCAGCCCCAACCGGTCCAGCAGTTTCTGGGATGCGGGCGCAGGCCCGATGCCCATGATGCGCGGCGGAACCCCTGCGGTGGCCCCACCCAACACCCGCGCGATGGGGGTCAGGCCGTGACGCTTTACCCCGGCCTCTGACGCGAGGATCAAGGCCGCCGCGCCATCATTCACGCCCGACGCATTGCCAGCGGTGACCGATCCATTCGGGAACAGCGGTTTCAGCTTTGCCAGCGCCTCAACCGTTGTGGCGCGGGGGTGTTCATCCTGCGAGACGACCAGCGGATCGCCCTTTTTCTGCGGAATGGTGACGGGTGTGATCTCTTGCGCCAGTCGCCCGTTGGCCTGCGCAGCGGCGGCTTTGGCTTGCGAGGACAGCGCCATCAAATCCTGCGCCTCACGGCTGATGCCATAGTCATCGGCCACATTCTGCCCGGTCTGCGGCATGGAGTCGGTGCCATAGGCAGCGTTCATCGCCTTGTTGATGAAGCGCCAGCCGATGGTCGTGTCGTGGATTTCAGCGTGGCGCGAAAAGGCGGTATCGGCCTTCGGCATCACGAACGGCGCGCGGGACATCGACTCCACCCCGCCCGCGATCATCAGATCGGCCTCACCCGCCGCAATTTGGCGCGCAGCGACCAAAACGGCATCCATGCCGGACCCGCAGAGACGGTTGATCGTAGTCCCCGGCACGTCGACCGGAAGCCCCGCCAGCAACACGGCCATACGGGCGACGTTGCGATTATCCTCACCGGCCTGATTAGCGCAGCCATAGACCACATCGGCCACCGCCGCCCAATCGAGCGACCCATGCCGCGCCATCAGCGCCTTCAGCGGGATCGCCGCCAGATCATCGGCGCGCACGGATGATAGCGCCCCGCCGAAACGGCCGATGGGGGTGCGGATATAGTCGCAGATATAGACGGGGGTCATGCTTAAAGCTCCGGTACGATCAGATCAGCAACGTGGGCGGCGATATGCAACTCCGCCCCGGTCAGCGCTTGCAATTCATCCACCGACAAAGACGGCAGTTTTTCCCGCAACACAAAGCGCCCGCCTTCGATGTCGATCACCGCAAGGCTGGAATAGACACGGGTGACGCAGCCCACCCCGGTCAGCGGCAGAGAGCAGGCCTTCAGCAGTTTGGGCTTGCCATCCTTGGTCACATGATCGGTGATCACCGCCACGCGCTTGGCCCCGTGGACAAGGTCCATCGCCCCACCCACCGCAGGCACGCCCTTTGGCCCGGTGGACCAATTCGCCAGATCGCCATTCTCGGCAACCTCATAAGCACCCAAGATCGCCACATCCAGATGACCGCCGCGCACCATGGCAAAGCTGTCGGCATGGTGGAAAAACGCCGTGCCGGGTTTCAGGGTGACGGCCTTTTTCCCGGCGTTGATCAGATCCCAATCCTCGGTCCCCGCAGCCGGAGCCTCACCAAAGCCCAAAATCCCGTTTTCGGTGTGAAAGATCGCCTCACGCCCCGGCGGCTGGAATTTGGCGACCATTTCGGGAAAGCCGATGCCAAGGTTAACATAGGCACCATCATCAATGTCCTGCGCCGCGCGCCAAGCCATCTGGGTGGGGGAAAGTTTCGCGGTCATGCCGACACCTCTGGATACACAGCCTTGGCACGGTTCAGGACTTCTTCCTGCGCCGGGATTTCCACCTGCACGACCCCTTGCACAAAGATGCCGGGAGTGATGACGGATTCAGGGTCAATCGCGCCGGGCTCTACGATCTTGGAGACTTGGACGATGGTGGTTGCCGCCGCCATGCACATCAGCGGGTTGAAATTCCGCGCCGCCATCCGATAGGTCAGATTGCCCAGACGGTCGCCCAGATGCGCCTTGACCAACGCAAAATCCGCCTTCAGCCAGCGTTCCTGAACGTAAGGCCGCCCATCGAACACCTCAACCGGTTTGCCCTTGGCGAGGTCAGTGCCATAGCTGGTGGGGGTGTAGAAGGCCGGAATGCCAGACCCACCGGCCCGAATACGCTCGGCCAAGGTGCCTTGGGGCACCAGTTCCAATTCGATCTTGCCGGCCAGATAGGCCTCGGTGAACACCACGGGATCGGCAGAGCGGGGGAAAGAGCAGATCAGTTTGCGAACCATCCCCGCCTCGATCAGCGCGGCAAGGCCCACATGCCCGTTCCCGGCGTTGTTGTTGACAACTGTCAACTCGCGCGGGTGGCCGGTGGCGATGAAGCGGTCGATCAGGGCGTGGATCAACTCGATCGGCGCGCCTGATCCGCCAAAGCCACCAATCATCACCGTCATGCCATCTGAAATCCCCGCCACGGCGGTGGCAAGGTCGGGAAGGGTCTTGTCCATCCGAAAACCTCCAACTCCCGTCGACTCTGTGTCGCGCGGGTTGGGTTTGAAATACGGCCTGTGGGGGGTTGCCGACAATCCGGTTTGTTCACTATGCTATCTTTATTGACATATCGCACGGAATTGCCATGACCATCACCGAACGCGACATCATGGGCGGCTTGGCCAAAGGGCTGGCGGTGATCGAAACCTTTGCCGCCGACCGTCCGCGCCAGTCGATCAGCGATGTCGCGGCGGCCAGTGGGCTGGACCGCGCCACCGCGCGGCGCTGTCTTTTGACGTTGGCGCATCAGGGCTATGCGGAATGGGACGGCAAGTTCTTTACCCTGACGCCGCGCGTGCTGCGGTTGGGAACGGCGTGCCTCGCGTCGATGCCCATGCCCGCCATCGTGCAACCGGCCTTGGATGCTTTGTCGGATCGGATTGGGGAAAGCACATCCGTTTCCATCCTCGACGGGGCCGAAATCGTCTATGTCGCCCGTGCGGCGCAGCGAAAGGTGATGTCCATCGCCCTGATGCCCGGATCGCGCCTGCCCGCCTATTGCACCAGCATGGGGCGGGTGATGCTGGCGGCTTCGCCCGAGGCGGAGGCACGGTTGCGGCTGGAAAGTGCCCCGCGCCCTGCCCGCACGCCCTATACGCTGACCGGGATCACGGATGTCATGGCCGAGATCGCCCGCGTCCGCGCGCAGGGCTATTCGGTGATCGACCAAGAGGTTGAGATGGGCCTGTGTTCCATGGCCGTGCCCTTGATGAATGCCCGCGGGCAGGTGATCGCGGCGCTGAACCTTGGCCGCGCGGCGGGGCCGGAACCGATGGCCGAAGTGGCACAGCGGCTGTTGCCGGAATTGCAGGCGGTGGCTATGCAGTTGCGCGGCTTGCTGCGATAGATCAGGGCGCTTGCAGTCGCGGGTCCAGCGCGAAACGCTCTTGCCAGACATCGTCGTAAAGACCCGCCGCCTGATCGGCATTCAAGATCAGGTTCCAACTGTGCCGCGATACCGCTGACGGGATCAGGATCGCCCCGAACCGGCGCAAAAGGTCAGTGCCAAAGAGTTGCTGATTACGACTTGGCAGCGCGGGGGTCAGCCAATTCGGGTTCGGCACATCGTCAGGCCTGACGACATGCAGCCGCCGGGGGTCGATGATGCAGGCCGAGGTCAGCACATGCGGGGCTTTGTCCAAAACCTCAAATCCCTTATGCACCGCAACCTCCATCGTCGCGGTCGCGGGATCGAGCGAGGCATAGACCGCCCGCACCCCGCCCGTGTTCCAGCGCCCGCCCACCCGGAACGCGCCTTCGCCGGAATGCCATGTGGCCGCGTGCCGGTCTTGGTCAATGCGCCACAGTCGAACCTCACCTGACCTGAGCGGCGGTGGCAGGGGTGTCACGCATATACCCCATATTCCAGCCGCGTCAGGTATTCTGAAA
>CALRPK020000280.1:0-4110 GCA_943370015.1 Paracoccus haematequi | reverse complement strand
AATCGGAGGACGCCCGCACCGCCGCCGCCGCAGGCCCCCGCGCCGCCTCTGCCCATGCTTTCAGCGCCGGATGCGCCGCCACACGCCGAAATCCTGCCATCTTCATCGCATTCTCCCGCCCCATCTGGCCCCCGCCGCCTTATAGGCGTATGGGGGATATATCCTTCCCCCAGCCGAAAGCCCGTCATGTCTGACCGTATCCTTCGCCCCGCGCTCGTGCTGGGGCTTTTGTCCTGCATCGGTCCCTTCGCCATCGACATGTATCTTCCGGCGATGCCCGATATCGGTGCCGCGCCGGGCACGGATGTGCAAGGGATGCAAACGACGGTGAGCGCCTATTTCATCGCCTACGGTCTGGCGCAGTTGATCTACGGGCCATGGGCCGATGCCGCAGGGCGCAAGCGGCCAATCTATGTGGGCCTGTTCATTTTTCTGATCGGATCGTTGATCTGCACCTTTGCCCCCTCAGCCGAATGGTTGATTGCAGGTCGCGCCGTGCAAGGTCTGGGCGGGGCCGCGATGATGGTGGTGCCGCGCGCGATCATCCGTGACCTTTACACCGGGCATGCCGCGACCAAGCTGATGGCGGCGGTGATGCTGGTGATTTCCGTCTCGCCCATGCTCGCGCCCTTGGCGGGCTCTGGCCTGATGGCGGTGGCGGGGTGGCGGGCGATCTTTGGCGCGTTGGTCGTGGCCGGGTGCCTGAGCCTGCTGGTCCTGACTTTTGCCCAACCCGAAACCCTGCCCAAGGACAAACGTCAGCCGCTGGACCTGTCCGCGATGCGGCGCGGTGCGGGGGTGTTGCTGACGGATCGGCGCTTCCTTGGCCTGACCTTCCTTGGCGGCTTTGGCATGGCGAGCTTCTTTGTCTTCATCGCCTCGGCCAGTTTTGTCTATACCCAAGGCTTCGGCCTGTCGCCCACCGGATTCTCCTTGGCCTTTGCGATCAATGCCATCGGGTTCTTTGCCTCGTCGCAGATGGCCTCAAGTCTTGGTCTGCGCTTTGGCGCGCGGCGGGTGATTGCCGCGGCCAGTGCAGGCTTTGCCATCTGCACCGTGGCGCTGTTTGCGGTGGCCTTGGCTGGCGGCGCGACGCTGGCGGTTTGTGTCGGCGGGCTGTTCCTCGCCAATGCCTGCCTTGGGCTGGTGATCCCCACCACGATGGTTCTGGCGCTGGATGACCACGGCAAGATTGCGGGTCTGGCCTCCAGCCTGGGTGGCACGTTGCAGATGCTGGCGGGCGGGCTGATGATTGCGGCGAGCGGGCCGTTCTTTGACGGCACCGCCACGCCGATGCTGGGGTCGATCGCGCTGTGCGGTGTCTTGGCCCTTGTGCTGTCGCGTGTGGCCTTGGCCCCGAAGCGCGGCGTTCAGGCGGCCTGAGCGGCCCGTGTCACCTCGGCCAGGGCGGCGGAGTAGACCTCCAGCCCTGCGCCGTTGGCGGATGCGCCCTCAGACAGTACCCGCCGCCAACCGCGCGCACCGGGACGACCGTGGAACAGGCCCAGCATGTGGCGGGTGATCTGGTGCAAACGCCCGCCTTGTGACAGGTGATCCGCGATATAGGGCTTCATCGCCTCGGCCACCTCAAACACATCCAAACCCGGCGCATCGCCCCAGAGCCCATCCGCCCCGATCAGGACCGAGGCCGGATCGTGGTAGGCCGCGCGTCCGATCATCACGCCATCAAGGCCAGCGTCCAGCATGGCGCGCACCTGATCCAATGAGGTGAAGCCGCCATTGATGCAGATCGTCAGATGCGGGAATTCGGCCTTCATCCGCTGCACCAGCGCGTAATCCAAGGGCGGAATCTCGCGGTTTTCCTTGGGCGAGAGACCCTTGAGCCAAGCCTTACGGGCATGAATGACGAAATGCGTCACCCCCGCTGCCGACACACGGGTCAGGAAATCGGGCAGCACGGTTTCGGGGTCTTGCTCATCCACCCCGATCCGGCATTTGACCGTGACAGGGACCGAAGCGGCCTCCATCATTGCCGCCACGCAATCGGCCACCAGCTGCGGACGCTCCATCAGCACCGCGCCAAAACAGCCCGATTGCACGCGGTCAGACGGGCAACCGACGTTCAGGTTGATCTCGTCATAGCCGTAAGGGGCCGCCAATTCGACCGCACGGCGCAGCTCTGCGGGGTCAGATCCCCCCAGTTGCAGCGCCACGGGATGTTCGGCGTCGGAATAGCCCAGCAGCCGATCCTTCGGCCCGTGGATCACGGCAGGGGCGGTGACCATTTCCGTATAGAGCATCGCGCGGCGGGTCATCAGGCGGTGAAAAGACCGGCAATTCCGATCCGTCCAGTCCATCATGGGCGCGACAGACAGGCGATGGGCGGGGAAAGGGTCGGGCATCGGCGTCACCGGGGTTCAACATATCCGCCGCGAACGGCAAACCCGCCCCGGTTTCCCGGGGCGGGCTGAAATCTGCGGGCCTTGGCCCGGATGGGTCACAGACGCGCGGCGACGGCTTCCCAGTTGACCAGCTTTTCAAGGAAGTTGGTCAGGTAGGCCGGGCGCTTGTTGCGGAAGTCGATGTAGTAGGAATGTTCCCACACATCGCAGCCCAGCAGGGCGGTCTGGCCAAAGCACAGCGGGTTCACGCCGTTTTCGGTCTTGGTGATCTTCAGCGCACCCGAGGCGTCCTTGACCAGCCACGCCCAGCCCGAACCGAACTGACCGGCACCGGCGGCGGCGAAATCTTCCTTGAACTTAGCGACCGAACCGAACGACTCCACCAGCGCCTTTTCCAGCGCGCCGGGGATCGCTTTGGCCTCGCCCGGTCCCATCACTTCCCAGAACAAGTTGTGGTTCCAGTGCTGGCTGGCATTGTTGAAAATGCCATTCTGCGCCACGGCCCCGGCCTGATAGGTGCCGACGACGATCTCTTCCAGCGACTTGGTTTCCCACTCGGTCCCGGCGATCAGCTTGTTGCCGTTGTCCACATAGGCCTTGTGGTGAAGGTCGTGGTGGAATTCCAGCGTTTCCTTGGACATGCCAAGCGATGCCAGCGCATCATGGGCATAGGGAAGATCGGGAAGGGTGAAAGCCATCTTGCGTTTCCTCTTTGAACGTAGCGCAGCACCACCGGTTCGGTGGCTGCCCGCAGGCGCGGGTCTTGACCGAATAAGTGGTGTTGCCGCCCAAAGGTCAAGGGCCGAAGCGCAGACCGGCGCGCCTGTCACCAGAACTTCGCCGATCTGTCCGGGTCATGCGGGGGTCAGGTCGTCTGACAGGCCCCTTGCGCCATGAAGGAATTGGCGTAACCCAACGGTGTTGCAGAGATTTGCGCCGCGCCATTCGCCTTTTGCACGGTCAGGCGATAGGTCATCCGCACCTCTTGGTTGGTGATGTCCTTGGACCGCACCTCCCAAGTGAAAACAATCACATTGGAATTCTCGCGGGACAGTTTGCCCTCAATCGGCTTTTCGGCGGCATAGAGGATGATGTCATCCGTCACCACGACCTTGTCGCCATTTTCAACTTTGATCTGGGGGGCGATCCAGCCCTGCGCCTCACCGCTGGTGGCGATCTTGCAATCAAAGGTGCCAGCAAGGCCGACGGTCGACGACAGAAAGAATGCGGCACAAGCCGCGGGAATCATTCGGGTTACCATTTACAACTCCTTGCAACCGCAAGAAGCATTCCGACCAGCCAAAGCCTTGGCTAGTCGGGTTTTCCATACCTTGTCGCAGCGGCAATGCGCCTTAGGCCAGCTCCGACCCCGGCACTGCGGAATGGGTCAGCAGGCCCATCACATACCCCGCGACCGAGCGGAAGCAGACCAGCGTATAGCCATCGCCCTCGGCCCAGAACGCCGCCGCCACCTGTGCGGCGCGGGTGCGGCGCAACTCGCCGGGCTCCAGCTTGGCCAGATCGGCGGGCGACAGCTTTTGCAGCACCTGCGCGGCCTTGGCCCCCTCAACCCGGAACACGGCGCGGGCGTCGGACACATCCACCGCCAGATGGTGCTGGCCTTTCAGCGCAGCCCCGATGGCGGTCAGGGCGGCGGCAACCTCGGGGTAGGGCAGGACGATCAGATATTCGTCCGGGCTCATCCAGCCGACCGCCCGCGCGCCGTTCTGCACGATGCGACGCTGTT
>CALRPK020000279.1:0-4127 GCA_943370015.1 Paracoccus haematequi | reverse complement strand
CCACCCCTTGGCGGCATCGGGTGAGCCGGCCCGCGCGGGCGGTGCGGCGGATTGAAGAGGATATGCTGACAGGAACTGTGGCGCTGGTCGTCGAGTCGGATGAGGGTGCGCAGGAAAATCTGGACCATGGCTTGATCGGGGATGAATGGCTGACGGAACGCTGGGAAATCCACCCAGATGATCCGCTGTCGGCCCGGGCCGTGCATGTCTGGGAACAGGTGCGCAGCCGCGGCGATTGGCGCATCCGCACGCGGGCCGAGGCCGAAATGACCGCCAGCGCCACCCACCTGCGCATGACTGCGCGCCTGACCGCTTGGGAGGGGGAGACCGAGGTTTTCAGCCGCACATGGGATGACGAGGTGCCGCGCGACTTTGTCTGATGCAACTGATTTTGTCGGGCCTGATGCCAGACCGGTGATCTTGACCGCACCAGCGCAAGAATTGTTTTGCCGGAATGGCAAACTCGGGGTCTAGTGGACTCATAAACAAGAAACGACCGGCCCTCGCCACAGAACAGAAGGGCCAAACAGGGAGACGACAGAATGAATGTAGAGTTCAACCACCTGCTGAAATCCGCCGCGAAAGGCCGGATCAGCCGTCGTGAATTCATGGGCCGCGCCGCTGCGATGGGTGTCACTGCGGCCACCGCCAGCATGCTGCTGGCCTCTGCCGCCCGTGCCGAAGGGCCGGTCAAGGGGGGCACGCTGAAGGCTGGGATGGCGGGGGGCGAATCGACCAACTCGCTGGACCCGGCGCTGGCCGCGTCGGAAGTGCCCTTCATGGTCAACATGACCTGGGGTGAGATGCTGGTGGACGTGAACGCCAAGGGCGAGATCGATTATCGCATCGCCGAGGAAGTGTCGTCGAACGCCGATGCGACCGAATGGAAGTTCAAGATTCGCGCGGGCGTCGAATTCCATGACGGTAAGACCGTTACCGCCGATGACGTGATCGCCACGCTGAAGCGTCACACCGATGAGAAGTCGCAGTCGGGTGCCTTGGGCATCGTGCAGGGCATCTCGGATATGTCGGCAAGCGGCGACATGGTCACGTTGAAGCTGGCATCGGGCAACGCTGACTTGCCCTTCCTGATGGCGGACTATCACCTTGTGATCCAGCCGGGTGGCGGTGTGGACAATCCGGCGGCGGGCATCGGTGCCGGTCCCTATAAGGTCGTCGCGAACGAGCCGGGCGTGCGCCATGTGTTCGAAAAGCATGCCAACTATTTCGATACCACCATCGGCCATGCCGACACCGTCGAAATCCTTGTCATCAACGACAACACCGCCCGGACAGCAGCGTTGCAAGCCGGTCAGGTGCATATGATCAACCGGGTGGACCCGAAGATCATCGACCTGCTCAAGGGTGTTCCCGGCATCAGCATCGAGGCTGTCGCAGGCCGTGGTCACTACGTCTTCATCATGCATTGCGACAAGGCGCCGTTTGACAACAAAGACCTGCGCATGGCGCTGAAGCTGGCGATCAACCGTCAGGAAATGGTTGAGAAAATCCTCGGTGGTCTGGGATCGGTCGGCAATGACTTCCCGATCAACGCGGCTTATCCGTTGTTTGACGACTCGATCCCGCAGCGTGAATACGATGCGGCCAAGGCGGCGGAACACTACAAGGCATCTGGCCATGACGGCAGCCCGATCGTGCTGCGCACGGCCCCCGGTGCTTTCCCCGGCGCGGTCGAGGCGGCGCAACTCTTCCAGCAGTCGGCCGCCGCGGCCGGCATTCCGCTGGAAGTGAAGGTCGAGCCCGATGACGGCTATTGGTCCAACGTCTGGAACGTCGAACCCTTCTGCGCCAGCTATTGGGGCGGGCGTCCGGTGCAGGATCAGATGTATTCCACCGCCTATCTCTCCACCGCTGATTGGAACGACACCAAGTTCAAGAACGAAGAGTTCGACAAGTTGCTCTTGGCGGCGCGTGCGGAACTGGACCCGGTCAAGCGCAAGGAGGAATACTCCAAGATGGCCAACATCCTGCGTGACGAGGGTGGTCTGATCTGCCCGATGTTCAACGACTTTGTCGAAGCCAAGCGGGACGAAGTGGCAGGTTGGGAACCTGATCCGAATGGTGAGTTGATGAACGGGCGTGCACTGGTCAAGTGCTGGCTCAACGCGTGATCGGACGGGCATAGTGCATCCGATCCTGAAACTGGTGGTCCAGCGCATTGCGCTGGGCCTTGTCCTGCTCTTGGCCGTGTCGCTGTTGATTTTCGCAGGGACCGAGGCTTTGCCGGGGGATGTGGCGCAATCCATCCTTGGCCAATCCGCCACGCCCGAAGCGCTGGCCAACCTGCGTGAGGCGCTGGGGCTGAACGAACCGGCGATGACGCGGTATTTCAAATGGCTGGGCGGTATCCTGACCGGCGATTTCGGTGTCGCGCTGACCAACGGGCAAGACATCGGGCAGGCCATCGGGCAACGCTTGGGCAATACGCTATTTCTTGCCACGGCGGCGGCGGTGATCTCTGTCCCGCTGGCGATCCTGCTGGGACTGGTGGCCGCGCGGTATAACGGGCGCTGGCCGGACAAGCTGATTTCCGGGGTGACACTGTCGACGATCAGCCTGCCGGAATTCGTGGCGGCCTATTTCGTGATTTACCTTTTGACGCAGGTTTTCCCGATTTTTCAGCCGGTGGCGATGGTCTTCCCCGGCATGGGGTTCTGGGAGAAGTTGCAGGCCGTCGCCCTGCCGGTGATCGTTCTGGTTCTGGTGGTGCTGGCGCATATGATGCGCATGACCCGCGCGGCGGTGCTGAACGTGATGCAATCGGCCTATATCGAAACCGCCGAGCTTAAGGGCCTTGGCCCGATGACCGTGATCTGGCGGCATGCGCTGCCAAATGCGATTGCGCCGATCATCTCTGTCGTTGTCCTCAACCTTGCCTATCTGGTGGTGGGTGTCGTCGTGGTCGAGGTGGTGTTCAGCTACAATGCCTTGGGACAATACCTTGTGGATCATGTGGCCAAGCGTGACCTGCCCGTGGTGCAGGCGGTGGGGTTGATTTTTGCCGCCGTCTATATCGGGCTGAATATTCTGGCCGATGTGATCTCGATCCTTGCCAATCCGCGACTGAGGCACCCGAAATGAGGCGCATCCCCCTTTCCGCGCTGTTCGGTCTGGTGATGACCGGGGCGTTCCTGTTCTGCGCCATCTTTGCCCAATGGATCGCGCCCTATCCCCTGGATGCCGTGACAGGCAAGGTGTGGGAAGACCCCTCTGCCCAGTTCTGGCTTGGCACAGACACCATCGGGCGCGATATCCTGTCGCGCATGATCTATGGCGGTCAGATCACGATCTTTGTCGCGTTAGCGTCGTCCCTGTTGTCCTTTGGCATGGGGGCCTTCTTTGGCTTTCTGGCGGCGGTGCGCGGCGGCTGGATTGATCAGGGGCTGTCGCGTTTGGTCGATGTGCTGATGGCGGTTCCGTCCTTGATCGTGGCCTTGGTGGTGCTATCGGTGCTGCCGATCAGCCTGACGGTCTTGATCCTTGTGATGGGCGTGCTGGATGCGACGCGGGTGTTCCGCCTCAGCCGGGCCGTGGCGATGGACATCGCCGTGATGGACTATGTCGAGGCTGCAAAACTGCGTGGCGAGCGGCAGACATGGATCATATTCCGTGAGATTTTGCCCAATGCGCTGTCGCCCTTGGTCGCGGAATTCGGGCTGCGCTTTATCTTTGCGGTGCTGTTCATCTCGACCCTGTCTTTCCTTGGCCTTGGCATCCAACCGCCCTTGGCGGATTGGGGCGGCATGGTGAAAGAGAACAAGGACGGCCTGATCTACGGCAAGTCGGCGGCGCTGATGCCGGCGCTGGCCATCGCGGTGCTGGCAATTTCGGTCAACCTAGTGGCCGACTGGGTGCTGTCACGCACGTCCAGTCTGAAAGGGGGCCGGGGTGCCTGATCTTCTTGAATTCAAGAACCTGCGGATCGAGGCGACAAGCTACCCGCCGGGGGAACCGCCGCGCGATGTTGTGCTGGTCGATGGCGTGTCGGTGTCGGTCGCCAAAGGCAAAGTGCTGGGCCTGATCGGCGAATCCGGTGCGGGGAAATCCACCATCGGTCTGTCGGCGATGGCCTTTGGCCGGGGCGGCGTGCGGCTGACGGGGGGCGA
>CALRPK020000278.1:0-4132 GCA_943370015.1 Paracoccus haematequi | reverse complement strand
CAGTCCCCCGGACTGTCGGGAAGGGCCTTACGTTCTGTGACTAAGGCGCTGTCCTGCTCGGCTCTGTTGACCGTAACGGTCAGCAGAATTACGAAAACCGGAAGTTCTGTCCCAGATACACGCGGCGGACCATTTCGTCGTTCACCACTTCTTCGGTGGTTCCGCTCATCAATACCTTGCCGTCGTGCAGGATATAGGCGCGGTCCACGATCTCCAGCGTTTCGCGCACGTTGTGGTCGGTGATCAAGACGCCGATGCCGCGCGATTTCAGGTCATGCACCAAGGTGCGGATATCCCCCACCGCAATGGGATCAACCCCGGCAAAGGGTTCGTCCAGCAGCAGGTATTTCGGGTTGGCCGCCAGACAGCGCGCGATTTCCACCCGCCGCCGTTCACCGCCCGACAGCGCCAAGGCCGGCGCGCGGCGCAGGTGGGTGACAGAGAATTCGGACAAAAGCTCCTCAAGCCGTTCGCGCCGCTTGTGGCCATCCTTTTCCGCGATTTCCAGAACGGCGAGGATGTTGTCCTCGACCGACAGGCCGCGAAAGATCGACACTTCCTGCGGCAGATAGCCGATCCCGAACCGCGCGCGGCGATACATCGGCAGGGCCGTCACATCGCGCCCGTCGATCAGAACCTCGCCACCCTCGGGCGTCACCAGTCCGGCGATGGAATAAAAGCAGGTGGTCTTGCCCGATCCGTTCGGGCCAAGCAGCGCCACAACCTCACCGCGCCGCAACTCCATCGACACGTCGCGGATCACCGGGCGGCGCTTGTAGCTTTTGCGCAGGTTGCGCACGACAAGGCCGCCGCTGCCTTCGGTCAGGCTCAGCGCGGGCGCGATCATTCCTTGGGTTCCGATCCCGTGCCGCTGCCCGGCACAAAGACCGACTGCACCCGCCCGCCATCCATCACACCAGACCCGGCCTCAAGGTTATAGGTCAACCGTGGCCCCGCGATGGTGCTGGGCCCTTGGGTCACGACCACATCCCCGGTCAGCACCACCACGCCATCTGGCACGGTATAGACCGCGTCCTGCCCCTGAACCACCTCAACCCCGTTGGTCAGGGTGACGCCGCCTTCAAGGTGGACGGTCTGAATCTCGGTCCGGTCCTCGTTGTAATTCAGGGTGGCTTTGGGCGCGGTCACCCGCAATTCGCCCTGCTTGACACGGACATTGCCGCTGAACACCGCCACCCCGGTCGCCTGATCGACGCTCAGCTGATCCGCCTCAACCTCGATCGGCAGGGTGGGGTCGGCGGTCAGGCCGGTGGTCACCGTGGTCTGCGCCAGCGCCGCGCCGACAAACGGACCACAGGCCGCCGCAGCCCCGCAAAGGACAAGGGTCAGCGCAAGGGCATATCGGGTGAAACGTTGCATGACGCCAATCTCATCACTTCGGGGGATCATATACCAGCTTAACTTGTCCGGTGAACACCAATACGTAGCTGTCTGGGCGCGTAACGTCCTGCGTCAGCACCATCTCAAGCGCGGTGATGCGGGTGCCCGGTCCGGTGGCGATGACGGGTGCAAGGCTGCGCACCATGGTCTGGTCCATGCGGGCGACCATGCTGTCAGTCTGCACCCGGTAGCCTGCGCCATTGTCAAGATCGACCCCGCCGGTGAAGGTGACAGTGTCGCCCGTGACGTCCATCTGCGCGGCCAGACTGCGCAAATCGGTCTGCACCCCATCCGGCGTGGTCAGAATGCCCTGAACCGTCCGCGCCGCAGCGCCCGTGCCGGCAGAGGTTTCGGTTCCCGGTTTTTCCGGCGTGGCGGTGGCGGCGGTCACCCGCAGATCGGCACCATCGCCTGTGGTCCCTGTATAGACCGGATTGGTCATGCGCGGTTCGCGCAGGCGGTCGGCGATGTCCACCTCGGAGTAGGGGAGGGCGTCATCGGGGTTCAGGTGCCGCGCCACAAGGAACACGGTGGACAAGAGCGCCAGCGCCAGCAGCGGCAGCGCGATCCGCAGGAACCGGACCAGCCGGGTCCAGCCGTCCCCGGCCCGCCGCGCCATCAGGCCACCCCGGCCCTAAGGCAATCGTGGATGTGCAGAAGGCCAATGGCATGATCGCTACCGTCCGGGTCCAGCACGAACAGGCAGGTGATCTTGCGCTCATTCATCACACGCACCGCGGTTTCGGCCAGTTGGTCCGGCCCGATGGTGCGCGGGCTGGCGGTCATCACCTGACCCGCCGTCAAGGACATCAGCCCGTCCAGATGCCGCCGAAGGTCACCATCCGTGATGATCCCGGCCAGACCGCCGCCCGGCCCGGTGACACCCACCACGCCAAAACCGCTGCGCGACATGGTCAAAAGCGCCTCACCCATCGCGATGTCCACCGGCACGAGGGGCGGTGTGCTGTGCATCAGATCACGCACCTTGGACAGCCGCGCGCCCAGCTTGCCGCCGGGATGGAAGATGCGGAAATGTTCGGGCGTGAACTGCCGATGCTCCATCAGCGCAATCGCCAAGGCATCCCCCAGCGCCAGCATCATGGTGGTCGAGGTGGTGGGGACAATCCCCTGATCGCAAGCTTCCTGCGCAGGGGGCAGCAGGAGCGCCACATCCGATTGCCGCAGCAAGGTCGACTCCGCGCGCGAAGCGATGCCGATCAGCGGAATGTCGAAG
The DNA here is from genome assembly GCA_943370015.1 of Paracoccus haematequi. Classification (GTDB taxonomy): domain Bacteria; phylum Pseudomonadota; class Alphaproteobacteria; order Rhodobacterales; family Rhodobacteraceae; genus Paragemmobacter; species Paragemmobacter haematequi_A. The sequence continues at coordinate 1,497 of CALRPK020000278.1, read as the reverse complement.
CGCCGCGTATGGGCGATCATGTCGGCCAGTTCCGGCGTCTCGCCCGAGTTGGACAGCATCAGCGCCACATCGCCGCGCATCACCATGCCCAGATCGCCATGGCTCGCCTCGGCGGGGTGGACGAATTGCGCAGGTGTGCCGGTGCTGGCGAAGGTGGCGGCGATCTTGCGGGCGATATGGCCGGATTTGCCCATGCCCGACACGATCACCCGGCCCTTGGCCTGCATGATGATGTCCACCGCCGCGTCAAAGCTGCCGTCCAGCGTATCGGCGAGCAGGGCCAGCGCCTCGGCCTCGCGCCGCAGGACGCGGCGGCCGGTGGTGGTGAAATCCTCAGTGGTGGAAGATGTCATTCGGCTCTTCCCATCCCAGAAGATCGAGTTCGGCCCGCGTCGGCAAGAAGTCGAAACAGCGCTGCGCCAGTTCCATCCGGCCTTCGCGGATCAGGCGCGACTCAAGCTCTGCCTTCAGGCGATGCAGATACAGCACGTCCGACGCGGCGTATTCCTTTTGCGCCTCGGTCAGCTCAGCCGATCCCCAATCGCTAGTCTGCTGCTGCTTGGACACATCCACGCCCACCAGTTCCAGCAGCAGGTACTTCAGCCCATGCCGGTCGGTATAGGTGCGGATCATGCGTGAGGCGATCTTGGTGCACCAAACAGGCTGGGTGGTCACGCCAAAGGCCTGTTTCATCGCGGCAATGTCAAAACGGCCAAAGTGGAACAGCTTCAGCACTGCAGGATCGGTCAAGAGCCGCTCAAGGTTGGGCGCCGAGGTTTGCCCGCGCGCGATCTGCACCAGATGCGCATCCCCGTTGCCATCCGACAGTTGCACCAGACAGAGCCGGTCACGGCGCGGGTCCAGCCCCATTGTTTCGGTGTCGATGGCGACAACGGGGCCAAGGGACAGCCCATCGGGCAGGTCGTTCTGGTACAGGTGGATGGCCAAGGGAAACGTCCTTTCAGCAAAGGCTGAGGTTGGATTATCGGTCCACCCCCGACGGGTCAACATGCGGTGATGTGAAGGGGCCGGAATAGCAAAAGGGCGCAGCTTGCGCCGCGCCCCTTGCAATCATCGACATGGTGCCCAGAAGAGGACTCGAACCTCCACGCCTTGCGGCGCTGGTACCTGAAACCAGTGCGTCTACCAATTCCGCCATCTGGGCCCAAGTCGATGGCGGCGGATGTAACCGGGGCTTTGGGGACTGTCAACACGCCGCGCACAGGAATTTTTGCCGATCTGCGAAAAACTTGGGCGTCAGTCGTGGCGGGGAATTCGCCGCGGTCCTCCGTGCGCCTAAGGACTTGTCGCCAAACCCTGCGAAAGTTACAGAGGGGCCGAACGATCAGGAAGCCAGAGAGGGCCTTCGGACATGAGCAAGCTTGTCACCATCTATGGCGGTTCGGGCTTTGTCGGGCGGTATATCGCCCGTCGCATGGCCAAAGAGGGGTGGCGCGTCCGCGTCGCCGTCCGTCGCCCGAACGAGGCGATGTTCGT
>CALRPK020000277.1:0-4135 GCA_943370015.1 Paracoccus haematequi | reverse complement strand
TACCGGGACCGCATCGGCAAGATCGACAGCGCAGAGGCTTTGGTCAATGACCGCCGCCTGCTGAAAGTCACGCTTGAGGCGTTTGGGCTCGAGGCTGATCTGAACAGCCGTTTCTTCATCCGTAAAGTACTGGAGGGTGGCACCCTGACCCCTGGCGCTTTGGCGACGAAGCTGTCGGACAAACGCTATGCCCAGATGTCCGCAGCCTTTGGCTTTGGTGATTTCAAAACCCCGCGCAGCAAGGATTCGGCTTTTGCCGATACCATCCTGACCCAATGGCGCGAGCGTCGGTTTGAAGCCGCCGTGGGGGCGCAGGACAATTCCCTGCGCTTGGCGATGAATGCGCAGCGGGAATTGGCGGCGCTGGCGGCAAGGCCGGGGTCCGAGAAAACCAAATGGTTCACCCTGATGGGCAATCCGCCGCTTCGGACGGTCATGCAAACCGCCCTTGGCCTGCCTGCGCGGATCGCCACGCTGGATCTTGATCGTCAACTGACGGAGTTTCAGTCGCGGACAGAGTCGGTCTTTGGCAATGAAACGCTGGCCCAGTTCACCGATCCTGCCAAGCGCGAGTCCCTCATCCGCCGTTTCATCAGCCTGTCATCGCTGGAAAACCCGCAGGCCACAGCCCCGGCGCTGACCTTGCTGCAATCGGGTCTGTTCCGCCGCCTTTAACCCCGCAACAACTGGGACAGCCGCGAAAAACTGGCGGCAATTCCACCATCGGGCGCGGGTTCGGCGAGAAAGGCATCGAGACGCGGGAACAGGCGGATCGCCTCATCCACTGCGGGATCGGACCCCCGCGCGTAAAGACCAGCCTGCACCATCAACTCGGCCCGATCCCATGCCGCCAAGACCCGGCGTGTCTGCCCGATCAGCGCGTTTTCCGCGTCAGAGGCGGCACCCGGCAGGCTGCGCGAAACGGATTTCAGCAGGTCAATCGCCGGATAGCGCCCCCGTTCGGCAATGCGGCGGTCCATCACCACATGGCCATCCAGCACCCCGCGCAGGATATCGGCCACGGGTTCCTCCATATCCGATCCAGCGACCAGCACCGAAAACACGGCCGTGATATCCCCCGTGCCTTCGGCCCCCGGCCCCGCGCGTTCCGCCAAGGACATGATCGCATGCGCGACGGATGGGGGATGGCCCCGCAGGGCCGCAACCTCGCCACCCGCCAAGGCCACTTCGCGATGCGCCTCGGCAAAGCGGGTCACGCTGTCGGCCAGAAACAACACATGCAGCCCCATGTCGCGGAAATGTTCGGCCACCGCCATCGCAGCCCAAGCGCAACGGCGGCGCACCACGGGCGGTTGATCAGAGGTTGCCGCAACCACCACGCTGCGCGCCATCCCTTCGGGGCCGAGGACATCATCGGTGAAATCCTTCACCTCGCGCCCCCGTTCGCCAATCAGCGCGATTACCACCACATCGGCCTGCACCCCCCGCGCCAAACGCGCGAGGAGTGAGGATTTACCGACACCAGAGCCCGCGAAAAGCCCGATGCGCTGGCCCCGAACCAGCGGCAAAAGCGTGTCAAACACCGCCGTTCCCGTTTCCAATCGCGCGCCCAACCTGCGTCGCGTGGCTGGCGCCGGCGGGGCCGAACGCAGGGCACGCGGTAAGGGGCCGGGCAGCAGCGCCCGCCCGTCCAAAGGGTTACCAAAGGGATCGACCACCCGCCCGATCCAGCCCGCATCGGGGGCAATCCGCGCCGGACCGATCAGCTCCGCCACAGCCCCCGTTCCCAGACCATCCGGCATCGAATCGGGCATCACCACTGCTGCACCGGGATGCAGGGCCATCACTTCCCCCTCCAGCCCAGCGGACAGGCGGATACGATCCCCCAGCGCCGCGCCGGGCAGACCGGCCACCGTCACCGTACCGGCGGAAATCGCCGTAACCACGCCCGTGCGGCGCACAGCCCGCACCTGTGCCAGCCGCGCGAGAAGTCTGTCGAACTCTGCCATCACATTCCCTTTCCGTTTCAACCCTTCCTTAGCGAATCGGGCTTAAGCACTGGTGAAGCCGGATCAGGGAGAAACCCGATGTTCGAAAAACTTGAACTCACACGCATGGCGCAATCTCTTGCCGCCCATGCGGGCGCGCGCTTGTCGCTTGTGGCGCAGAATGTGGCCCATGCCGATACGCCGGGATACCGGGCGCGCGACCTGCCGGTCTTTGCTGATGTCTATGACAGCGCGGAAACCACGCTGCGGGCAACGCGGCCGGGGCACATCGGTGGTCTGTCCAATGCCGCTGATGCCCGCCCCATAGATGCAGGCGGCTGGGCCGATCCCAACGGCAACTCTGTGTCGGTTGAGACAGAAATGATCCGCGCGACAGAGGTGCGGCAGGCCCATGACATGGCGTTGGCGGTGTATCGCAACACCTCAGGCATCATCCGGGCGGCGCTCGGGCGGGGTGGTCAATGATGGACCTTCCCGGTGCTTTGTCCGCCTCTGCCTCGGGTCTGCAAGCGCAGGCGCAACGGTTGCGGCATGTGGCGGAAAACGTCGCCAATGCCGATACCCCCGGGTACCGCCGCAAGATCGCGGTGTTTTCTGCCTCGGCGGATGGTGGGGTCATGATCCCCGCCGTGCAACTGGACCCTACACCCGTCACGCGGCTGCACGATCCTGGCCATCCCTTGGCCGATGCGGATGGCTACCGTGACGGGTCCAACGTCGATCTGACCTTGGAAACAGCTGACGCGCGCGAAGCTGCGCGCAGCTATGCGGCCAATCTCAGCCTGTTTGATCAGGCGCGACAGATGACCGCGCAACTCTTTGACCTTATTCGCAGGTGACCAGAATGGACCTTTCGCCCCACATCTCCGGCCTTGCCAGCCGGGCCTATGACGCCGCCCGCCGCATCGCCGCACCAGAGGATGCCGCGCCCGATTTCACCGCCCTTGCGCAAAGCGTGACCACCACCCTGAACCGGGGCGAAGAATCCGCCCGCGCCGCGCTGACCGGCAACGCCGACCCGCACGCATTGGTTGAGGCGTTGGCATCAAGCCAAAACGCCGTCGAAACCGTCGCCACCCTCCGCGACCGGGTGGTTGAGGCGTATCAGGAAATCCTGAGGATGCCGATATGATGGGTGAGGCGTTGATCTTCGACTCGCTGCGCGAGGCGCTGTGGATCGCGGTTCGCATATCGGCCCCGATGCTGGCGGTGGCCTTGGCGGCGGGTCTGGCCATCGGTCTGTTGCAGGCGCTGACATCGGTGCAGGAAAGCACGCTGACCTTTGTGCCCAAGGTCGGCGCGATGCTGGCGGTGTTCTGGGTGAGCATGAGCTTCATGACCGCCACCCTTGTGGATTTCTTCACCACGCGGGTCATTCCGGTGATCGCGGGGACGCGCTGATGGACACCACCGCCTATGTCACCCTGACCCGCCAGTCCGGCCTGATGCGCGAAATGGAGCTTGTCGCCCATAACATCGCCAATGTCTCGACCGCAGGGTTCCGGCGCGAAGGCGTTGTTTTTGCAGAACATGTGGCGCAGGCGGGCACGGCACCATCCGTGTCGATGGCGTTGGCCAAAGCGCGGTTGGTGGACATGACCCAAGGGGCGCTGTCGGCCACGGGCGGGACTTATGACCTCGCCATCACGGGAGAGGGGTTCTTTCAGGTCGCGACCCCGGACGGTCCGCGCCTGACGCGGGCGGGTAGTTTCACGCCATCACCCGAAGGGGCGCTGATGACCCCCGATGGTCATCCCGTGCTGGATGCGGGCGGTGCGCCGGTCGTCATTCCGGGCGGTGTGGCGCAGGTTCGGATCGGGCCGGATGGCACGATCTCAGCCGATGGGCAGGTGGTGGGGCGGATCGGGCTGTTCCTGCCCGATGATCCCTTGTCGCTGCGGCAACAGGCGGGAACGCTATTCTCGGTCGATGCCGCCATCCCCGCCCCTGCGGCCAGCGTGATGCAAGGCATGATTGAGGAAAGCAACGTCGATCCCATCACCGAAGTCGCCCGCATGATCGAGGTGCAGCGCGCCTATGAGGCCGGGCAATCCTTTTTGCAGCGCGAGGATGACCGCGCGCTGCGTGTCATCGAAACCTTGGGGAGACAGGCATGAACGCCCTGCAAATCGCCGCTACCGGCATGGCCGCGCAACAGATGCGCG
>CALRPK020000276.1:0-4142 GCA_943370015.1 Paracoccus haematequi | reverse complement strand
GATCTTCCAGATGGCCCCGGCGGCGACGCCCTCACCTTGGGTCGCGTGCAGCAACACCGCCAGCAGCAGCGGCGATACCACCACCCCGATCAGGTTTGACAGCGATGCCGCACAAAGCGCCCCCGCGACATTCCCGCCCGAGACGGAGGTAAAGGCGATGGAGCTTTGCACCGTCGAGGGCAGGCACCCGATGTAAAGAAACCCCACCCCCACGGCGGCAGGCAGCGCCAGCGTGGCCAAAGGCTGCACCCCCTGCGCCAGCAGCGGGAACAGCGCAAAGGTGCAAAGCAGGACCCCCAGTTGCAGCTTCCAATTCGTCAGCCCCGCCCAAGTCGCCGCCAAGGACAGTTTCGCGCCGTATAGGAAGAACAGCAGCGCCACGACCCAAAAGGTCACTTGCGACAGACCCTGCGCCACCATCCCCTGCGCAGGCAGCAAAGCCGCCAGGAGAACCGTGCCGAACAGGCACAGCATGTAACGATCAATCCCGATGCGCCGCAGCGCCGCCTCTACCCCTGCCACCGTCATCGCCTGTCCCGTCCATTGATCCTGCCGCCCGCTCTCATGGGCTTGCGCGTTTCTGCCAGCCTGATCAATAGCCTGCCGCCATACCATCCTTGCGCGGGTCTGACCCGCCCGTCAGGGTGCCGCGGTCATGGTCGATCCAGATGGCTTGACCACCACCCAACGGCTCTGGCGCCTCTATCACCCGGTGGCCGAGGGCGGTCAGCCCCGCCACTGTGGCTTCGGGGATGCCGCGTTCCGCCTCAACCACGCCATTGCGCCAGAACAGACGGGGGGCGTCCAATGCGGCCTGCACATCCATCCCGTAATCCAAGAGGTTGGTCAGCAGATGCACATGCCCCACGGGCTGGTAATCGCCCCCCATCACGCCAAAGGGCATCACCGCCCGGCCCTCCCGCATCAGCATCCCCGGCATGATGGTGTGCAGGGGTCGCTTGCCGGGGGCCAGCGCGTTGGGATGGGCGGGGTCGAGACGGAAGCTCGCCCCCCGGTTCTGAAAGATCACCCCGGTTTGCGGGCAAGCAATGCCCGCGCCAAAGGAATAGTAAGTGGAGTTGATGAAGCTGATCGCATTCCGATCCGCATCGACGACCGAGATATAGACCGTGTCCGACATCGCCAGTTCCGGCATCGGCAGGTCATCCATCGCGCGGTCATCGTGGATGCAGGCCCGCAGCTTGGCGGCATGGGCAGGGGACAGCAGCGCCGGGATCACCGGATCGCCCGATGCCAGATCGCCCAAACGGCTGTTGCGTTCGTGATAGGCCAGACGCGCGGCCTCGACCTCCAGATGCAGGCGGGCGGTGCCGTTGGGGTCGAGCGTGGCCAGATCATCGCCCGCCAGAATGTTCAGCATCACCAGCGCGGTCATGCCCTGATTGTTCGGCGGCATCTGAACGACATCATGGCCGCGATAGTGCGTGGCGACCGGGGTCACATAATCGCAGCGGGTGTTGGCGAAATCGTCGGCCGTATGCAGCCCGCCCAAGGACCGCAGCTTTGCCACCATCTCCGCTGCCACGGGGCCAGCGTAAAATCCATCCCGCCCGCGTTCAGCAATCGTCCGCAAGGTGCGGCCAAGCGCGGGTTGGCGATGAACGTCACCTGCCTGTGGGGCCTTGCCCCCCGGCAGGAAGATCGCCGCCATATCTGCATCGGCGCTAAGCAGATCGACCTCCTCCCGCCAATCCGACGCCACGCGGTCATGCACGACATAGCCCTGTTCGGCATAGGCGATGGCAGGGGCCAAGACTTCGGCCAGTGTTTTGCGGCCATGATCGGCCAGCAACCGCGCCCAAGCATCCACCGCACCGGGCAGGGTCACGGAATGCACGCCTTGGGTCGGCACGCGGTCCAGCCCCATCGCGCGATAGGTTGCGATATCGGCGGCGGCAGCAGACCGGCCTGATCCGTTCAAGGCGATGACCTGCGATGATCCGGCGGGGGCGTAAAGCACAAAGCAATCGCCGCCAATGCCGGTGGATTGCGGTTCCACCACCGCCTGCACCGCCGCCGCCGTAATGGCTGCATCCACCGCATTGCCGCCCGCCTGCAACATCGCCACCGCCGCCTGTGTCGCCAAGGGGTGCGAGGTTGCGGCCATGCCCCCCGTCACCCGCACCGGCGACCGTCCGGGACGCTGAAAATCACGCATGTGTCGACTCTTTCCGAACGGGGCCGTGGCGGGCCGGAGAAGGGGATGGACCACCATCGGCAAGGAATGCCGTCCTGTCCATCCCCTCGCTTCGGCTTAGGGGCCAGCTTTGGGAACGGTCAGCGCCTGTGCCGCCTCAAGATGCTGTTGCAAGGTGGGCAGGGTCGCCTCGGCGAAGTCCTTCACCGCGCCTTCCTGACCGTTGGTGGCATAGTCTTGAAACAGCGCGACCGCCTCTTCATGCGCCTGAAGCTGCAATTGCACATAGGCGGCATCAAACTCCGCCGCGCTGTCCAATTGGGTCAAAAGTTCCGCATGGCGGGGGTCCAGCATCGCCGTCGGGTCCGCCGCTGGATCGGGGGCGGGCATGCCCGACACCTCGGCCAGACGCGCGGTCGCTGCGTGGTGGTCGGTCACCATGCGCGCGGCAAACTCCCGCACCGCTTCCGTCTGGGCGCGCTGGGCGGCCTGTTCCGAGGACAGAATCTCCAGCAGGTTGGAACTGGTCGCCAGACGGACAAAGTCGGCGTCATTGGTCACAAGCGGGGGTGCGCCGCCTTGATCAACCGCGGCCCCATCGTTGGATGTGGTCTGCGCCAGCGCGGGGGCCGCCGCCAGCATCAGCGCCAGCGCGGGGATCGTCAGAAAGAAGGGGTGTTTCATGGCATCGCCTTTCGCGGAACGTGGTGGGACCGAAGCCCCTATCCCTGCTCGCGGTTCCGGCCATGACCCCACCCCCGGCCAACCCCCGCCAATCAGCAGCGCGCATTTGACAGTTGGCCCGACCCGGTGCCAACTGAACGCCCAGCCAAAAGGACCACGCCATGACCATTCCCCGCATCACCATCAGCCTGTGGTATGAACGTGACGCCGAAGCAGCGGCGCAGTTCTATGCGGAAACCTTTCCCGATAGCGCAGTGACCGGGGTTGTTCATGCCCCTGCCGATTTCCCGGATGGTCGGGAAGGGCAGGTGCTGGCCGTGACCTTCACGGTCATGGGAATCCCCTGCATGGGCGTGAACGGCGGTCCTGCCTTTCGCCAGTCCGAGGCGTTCTCGTTCCAGATTGCCACCGAGGATCAGGCGGAAACCGACCGCTATTGGAACGCCATCACCCGAGATGGCGGACAGGAAAGCGCCTGCGGTTGGTGCAAGGATCGCTGGGGCGTGTCATGGCAGGTTGCGCCGCGCACCCTGACCGAAGGCCTTGCCGCTGGCGGGGAAGAGGCCGCCCGCACCTTTGCCGCGATGATGCCAATGGGCAAAATCGACGTGGCCGCGATTGATGCGGCGCGGCGGGGTTGATCAGCGTTCGCGCAGCGCCTCTGACCCGCGATAGAGCGGCTTGGTCAGGTAAGTCAGAATGGTCTTGCCGCCGGTGTGCAATTCGACCTCGGCCTGCATGCCGGGGCGGATTTGCAGGTTTTGCTGACGTTCGGTCAGTTGGGAAAGGTCCACCCGCAGCGTCACCTTGTAATGCGGATCGCCATTCGGATCGCGCGACCGTTCATCGGTAAAGGTATCGGCTGAAACGAAATCCACCGTCGCCTTCAGCGTGCCGTAGATGGTGTAATCATAGGCCGACAGTTTGATCGTGGCATCCTGCCCTTCACGGATGCTGGCGATGTCAGAGGGCTTCACCTTCGCCTCGACATAGAGCGCCTCATCCAGCGGGATCAGTTGCAGGATTTCCTCCCCCGGACGCACGACCCCGCCGATGGTGGTGATGGACACCTTGTTCACCACCCCGCGCATCGGGGCCACCAGCACCGTCCGCGCCAACTGATCCGCCGAGAGTTTCAGCTTTTGCCGCAGCGCCGCCAGATCGGCTTGGGTCTTGGAATAGGTGTCGGCGCGTTCAAGGTCAGTCGTGGTCAGCACATCGTTCAACCGCGCCTCTGCGTCGTTCTTTTCCTTCTTGGCGCGGGTCAGTTCGATTTCGGGCGCGACACCCTGATCGAACA
>CALRPK020000275.1:0-4164 GCA_943370015.1 Paracoccus haematequi | reverse complement strand
CCATTCGAGGATATAGGGCCCCTCGTTCTTCATGCAGCCGACGATCAGTGTGCCGGTCTTTGGCGGCGTATCCACCGGGAAAGGCGGCAGGTCGGCGGTTTCGTCAAAGCCCACCACGCCCGTGTTGCGCGGCCAGTAGCGCCCCCCGGCAAAGCTGCGGTGTACCTCTTTGGCGGTGGCCGAGAGGATTGCCTCACCCGCCTTGGTCAAGGCCTCTGGCCCCTTGCGCCGTTCGGCCCGTGGCGCGGCCACGGCGCGGGCGGTCGATGCCGCCCCCTGCGCCGTCAGACGCTGGGCGCGGGCGGCATCGGCGGCGCTGCGCGCGGCGGCGGCGGTTTCGGCCACACCCGCCAGCAGCGGCGATGGGTCAAAGCCGGAATCGGGTGACACATCGGGGGCGGTTTTCTTGGCCCCTTTCACCGTGCGGATATCGGCGGTCAGCGGGGAAAGATCGGCCCCGGTCAATCCCTTGCCGACATCCCCCAACGACGACAGCAGCTTTTCGCGGATGGCAAACGGGATGGGGCCAGACTCCGCCTCCAACCGCGCCAGTGCGGCATTCACCGTCAGCGCCCGGCGCAACGTCGCAAGTGAAGGGTGCGGGTTCGGCGTGACAGTCGCCGGAACCGCGCCCTGCCCCAGATCGCCAAGCGCCAAAGCCACATCCTTGGCCGTCAAGGGCGCAGGGTCGAATTCCCGCGCTGTCAAAGTCTCGGCCCCAAAGACCTGCGCCCAAAGGGCCACCGTCGCATCAGGGTCAATGCCAACCGTGCCCTTGGCAGACACAGGCGCAGCAACCGCCCCCAAAAGCGTGTGCAGATGGAAGGCATCCGCCAAAGCGTCAGCCGGGGGGGCAAGGTGCAGCACGGGCAGGATATCATCGGAAAACTCGGACAGCACATTGCGCAGGGCCGACAACCGCGCCGCCGTGTCGCAAAACACCGCCGCTTCGGGCAGGGACAGGATCAACGCGCGGGGCCGATGCTGCACGATCTGCCGGGCCAAGGCCGCGCGTGCATGCAGGCCGAAATCCTGTGCATCGACCGGATCGGTCAAGCCGCGCAGGGACAGGATAGGATGCCCCTCAGCCGGGGCCAACGCGGCCACGAACAGGTCAGACTGACCCAAGGCACCAAGCCCGTCAGGAAAGAGCACGCCCTCTGCCAACAAGGCCTCGCGGCCCGCGGCAAGCGCCATCTGCACCGACCGAAGAAGTTGCGTTCCTGTCCCGGAATGGAAGTAAATCCGCATCACTCACCCGACAGACGCCCCGACCCCCCAAGGACCACAGTGGTCCGGATCAGCGTTGCCCTGCCCCTGTCACCCTTAACGGCGCATTCGCGCGCTTTTTGCGGCCCGCAGACTATCCGAAGGCCGTTTCCGATTGGTAAACGATTGCAGGGGCAACAGGCAAACGGGAATTTATTCCCGCCTTTGGATCATCCCCGCCACCCGGATCCCCTGTCAGGTCAATAGGCCAACCACTGCGCCAGCTCATCCGCCCGTGTCGCCGTCATCGCGGCCATACAGCCGAAATACATCAACGGCTCTGCTGTGCCGCCCTTCATGGCGAAAGCCTCGGCGGCGCAGTTGCCATCACGGAAGGGAATCCACGCCCGTTGCGCGGTCTTCAGCGCGGCCACGGCACTGTCGTCGGAAGAGCCATCCGCATCAAAGGCTTTGGCGCGGGTCATGGCGCGCTTGTATTCAACGTTCAGCCGCGCGTCCTGCGCCTGCCAATCCTGCTTGGCGCAGAAATTCATCTCCATCTGGTTTTGCGGGTCGCTGCAATCGCGGCTTTGCGCCAGCGCCGCACCCGACCACGATGCCACCACGACGGCAAACGCCAGCCCTGAACCCCGCATCATCTCCATCCCCTGACTTGCCCGATATCACCAAAGGTTAACCCGCCCACCCCGCGGCTGACCACTGGAAAGCGGGGGCCATTTGCGATAGTGCCGGGGGCATGACACGCATCACAATCACCCGCCCCGATGACTGGCACCTGCACCTGCGCGATGGCGCGATGCTCAAGGGTGTCCTGCCCGAAGCCGCCCGCCATTTCGGCCGCGCGATCATCATGCCAAACCTCGTGCCGCCCGTGGTCACCGGGGATCAGGCCGCGGCCTATCGCAACCGCATCCTGTCGGCGCTGCCGGAGGGGATGGCGTTTGAACCCCTGATGACGCTTTACCTGACCGAAGGCACCGATGCCGATGATGTGGCGGCGGCCCATGCCTCGGGTCTGGTAAAGGCGGTGAAGCTCTATCCCGCTGGGGCCACCACCAACAGCCACGGCGGCGTGCGCGATCTGGACCGCGTGACGGGCGTGCTGGAGCGGATGGCCGAGATCGGCCTGCCGCTCTGCGTGCATGGCGAGGTGACAACGCCTGAGGTCGATATCTTCGACCGGGAGGCCGTGTTCATCGACACCGTCCTCGATCCCCTGCGCCGCCGCATTCCCGGCCTGCGCGTGGTGATGGAGCATATCACGACCGAGGAAGGCGTGGCCTATGCCCGCGCGGGCGGTGACACGCTGGGCGCGACGATCACGACGCATCACCTGATCCTCAACCGCAACCACATCCTCGTCGGTGGGATCAAGCCGCATTATTACTGCCTGCCGGTGGCCAAGCGCGAAAAGCACCGTCTGGCTTTGCGTCAGGCCGCGACCTCCGGCGAAGGGCGGTTCTTCCTTGGCACCGATTCCGCCCCGCATGTGGACGCGCTGAAAGAACACGCGTGCGGCTGCGCGGGCTGCTTTACCGCGACCAACACGATGCAGCTTCTGGCCCATGTGTTCGAGGAAGAGGGCGCTTTGGATAAGCTCGAGTCCTTCACCAGCCTGAACGGCCCGCGCTTCTACGGCCTGTCCCCGAATGCAGGCACACTGACGCTCTACAAAGGCGAAACCGCCGTCTGGCCTGCGAAGATTCTGACTGAGGCCGGGCCGGTTACGGTGTTTGATCCGGGCTTCAAGGTGGAGTGGCATGTGGAGGGGTAAGCGGGCTTAACCCCCGGCCCTTCGGCGCGCGCAACGATTTTTCATGCGAAAAATCAGCGCCGCCAACGTCAGCGCCTGATTTTTCGCATGAAAAATCGTGGGCGCTTGGGAGGTTGTCTGCACGCTTGGCAAAACGGGACACCTCATGACCCGCCCCATCCTTCTGCTCAACGGCCCATGCGGTGTCGGCAAAACCACGCTGGCCGAGGCGATCAGCGATGCGCTCCTGCCTCAACGCCATGCGCTCTTTGAACTTGACGCCTTGGCAAAGGTCTATCCCCGTCCGGCCGATGATCCCTTCGGTCAAGGTCTAGCGCTACGTCAACTGACGCGCCTCTTGCCCGCGCTTGAGACGGATCGCCCCTTGCCCCTGATCTTGCCCTATGTCTGGGAAACCGATGGTGATCTGGCAAACCTGCGCGCGGCCTTGCCCCATAGTCAGGTCACCCATGTCCTTCTTCTCGCCCCGCTGGACGACATCGACCGCCGCCTTGCCCGCCGCGAACATGGGGAAAGCCTGCAATAGCATCGTCAAAGGGCGAGGGTTCTTGACGCCGCCCTGCGTTCCGGTCCATTCCCCGACCTGACCCCCGCTTTGACATTGGACACCGCCGCCGCCCCGCCCGACCGCCTTGCCCGCCTTGTGCTGGAGCAGACCGGGTGGCCCAAATCGCCCCGATAGGACATCGCCCATGATCCCCTCTGCCTTCCCGCCCAAGGATGAAATCGCCCGCCTGACCGCCCGCGCGCTTTTGGAGATCAAGGCCGTCCATTTCAACACCGATACCCCCTTCACGCTGGCAAGCGGCCTGCCCTCGCCCACCTATATCGACTGCCGCAAGCTGATCAGCTATCCGCGCATCCGCTCCACCCTGATGGATTTCCTGTCGGTCACCGTGATGCGCGACGCAGGCTTTGAGGCGTTCGACAACATCGCCGGCGGCGAAACCGCTGGCATCCCCTTTGCCGCGCTGGTCGCCGAACGCCTCGCCCTGCCGATGACCTATGTGCGCAAAAAGCCCAAAGGCTACGGCCGCAACGCCCGCATCGAGGGTGCGATGACCGAAGGCCAGCGCGTGTTGCTGGTCGAGGATCTGACCACCGACGGCGGATCGAAACTTTCCTTCGTTGATGCGATCCGCGAAACCGGGGCCACCTGC
>CALRPK020000274.1:0-4166 GCA_943370015.1 Paracoccus haematequi | reverse complement strand
ATTGGGGCACGTTTCAACTGACCAATGAAGCCCGCCGTGCGCCTGCCGACGCCCTTGCCGCAGCACTTGAGACGCAGTCCATCCCGCCTGACCGCTTTCGCGCGCTGGCACCGGGCAACAGTTGGGACATCCCCGCACATATCTGACCGGCTCTGTTGCACAATTGGGCTGAAGGTCGGAGTTCCCCTTGTCTCGGACGGACCAATCCTGCGGGTTTCGTGACGGGGATGCCGAGCGCGTTGAAGCCGTTCAGCGAGGCGACACGGGCATGGAACTCCGCCACCTGACGGTCGAAGTCCTCCGCCCAAGAGGCGCTGACCCAGCCGTTTCACACGGTGGACCTTGGTTTCGACGCGGCTTCGGCGGTGGCACTCGCCTTCGCCCTCGACCTTGATCCCGGTGCTGTCGATCAAGAGTTGCAGCGGACCCAGCGACCCAAGAGGCGGACTGTTGACAGCAAGGGTCTTCTGACGACGGCTCAGGGTGCTGAAGTCCGGCACGTCCCAGTCAAGACCGATTGGCCGCAACAAGCGTTCTGCGCGGCGATTACCAGCGCGACGGGGCACCCGGATGCCGCAGTCGTGGTGTGTGACGTCGCCGAATCCGAGGCCGGGGTGGGCATTCTGGCCACCATCGCGGGGGCAAAAGCAGCGTGGTTTTGCCAATCCAGCGCAACGGGCAGGGTATCCGGGATCAGGCAGACCGCCGGCAAAGGGGCGCTGTGACGCGATGGCGCAGACTTGTGACTGGGTCAGCGTTCCTCGGCGGCCAGACGTTCGGCGACCAATTCGTTCACGATCAGCACCGTCGGGCGCAGCAGTTTCAGCGCGGCGCGGATGACCGTCAGCTTGTGCCACCCGCCCGAGGCGAGGACGATCTGCCGCGTGCCGCGCAGCGACAAGGGGTTGATCGCCACCACCCGTTCATTCACCGGATGGTCGATTACATTGCCCTCGGCGTCGATGAAATGGCACAGAAGGTCACCCACCGCCCCCGCCGCCTCAAGCGAGGCGATTTCGTCGCGGGTGAGCAGGCCGTATTCGGAGAACACCGAATGCGGGGTCAGATCGCCCACCGACACCACGGCCATATCCAGTGTCTGGGCGCGGGAAAACACCTCAGCCAGACCGGGATGGGCGACCAAAGCCTCTCGCGTGCGCTGATCGGGGGCATAAACCGGGCTGGCCAGCATGTAGCATTCCGCCGACAGCCGATCCGCCACGCGCCATGCGAATTCTGACGGGTTCACCTCGCTGACGCGGGTCAGGCCGCCCAGCATGGCCAGCACCTTCACCCCATCCGCCGCGCGCGGCACGATGGCGGGCACCCCGGAGGTCAGGGTTTTTCCCCAGCCCAGACCCACGGTCATGTTGCTGGTCACGGCGGTGGACATATAGGCCCCCACCTCGGCCCCGATGATGGCGCGCAATTGGGCGGGGTCTTGCGGTTCGGGCACGACGATGGCACGGGTCAGGCTCCAACGTTCTTCAAGGCGGCGCTCAAGTTCGACGCAGCGCGACATGCGGGTGGTGACGCGGATTTGGACAGTGCCATCCTGACGCGCGGCGGCAAGGATGCGCAACACGCGGGAACGGTTCATGCCGACAAGGTTGGCAACCTCATCCTGCGTCATGCCTTCGACGTAGTAGAGCCAAGCAATGCGGGTTTTCACATCATCGTTCACGTCGAGTGCCGTCACGTCTTCCCCCTTGCAGGCCGAGTGCCCGGACTGGCCGGACATTTGTTCTACAATGGGTGGTTATGTTTTGCGCCGCAAGTCCCGGCGCGATCAAACCGCGCCGAAGGGGGCACCGGGCGGGAACCACTGTGGGGCGGATCAGGCCGCCCGAACCTCGCACTGGCGCATGAAGGCCAGCGTGTCGGCCATCGACACAACCCCGGCCTGACTGCCCAGACCCGTGGCATTCAGCGCCGATGAGGCTTGGGCCAGACGGACGGCGTCTTGCGGGCTCATGCCGTTCAGCAATCCCGCCGCGAAGCCTGCGTTGAACACGTCGCCACAGCCGCAGGTGCATTTGACATCAATGCTGAAGGCCGGGATGCGGAAGGTCAGGCCGCTGCGGTCGCGGTAATAGGCCCCATCGCCGCCGAGGGTGAAGATGCAGGCCTTGGCCCCACGTTCCATGAAGAACACCGCCATCGCGTCCAGATCGGTCATGCCGGTCAGGGCATGGGCTTCCTCGACCGAGGGGATGAAGTAGTCGGTATAGGGCAGCACTGCATCCACATCCGGCAGATCGGCGGCGGAGCCTGCGAAGATATCCACCGTGGTGATGCAGCCGCGCGCCTTGGCATGGGCCATCAGCGCGGCATTATGCGCACCGTCCATCGCATCCATCAGCCCCACCCCGCCAAGGTGGAACACCCGCGTGTCGGTGATGCGGTCATAATCGCTTTGCGGCACGATGAAATGCCCGGTGGCCCCTTTGACATGCAGCGCGGGACGCGAGCCGTCCTTGCGCGTCAACACGATAGAGGACGAGGTCGGCACCCCTTGCAGGCGCTGGATGCCCGAGGTGTCGATGCCAAAACCCTCCAGCCGGGACACCGCCCAATCGCCCATCGTGTCACGGCCGTAACCGCCCACGGCCAGCGTTTTCAGGCCCAGTTTCGCCGCGACGATGGCTGCTGTTCCTGCCGCACCCGATACGGCCATGGTCAGGTCTTCGATAAAGACTGTGCCACCGCCTGCCGGGATTTCCGACACGGGCCAGCCCAGACAGTCAAAGGTGTAGAACCCGACCGACACATAATCGTAGCGCATGACGTCCTCCCCGCAGTGCTTGGGTCAGATAATTGAACATTTGACAAACTGTCAATAACATTGTTCGCGCCAGTTTCTTCCTTGCCTGATTGGATGGGCAGGCTCTGACCTAGGCTTCCTGTGTCATATCCCGCGCCGCCCTCGCCGCAAAGGGCAGACTTTTTTGTTGCGCAAATGTTTTTTCTGTGTGCAGTTTGTTCACAAGTGAGGGAGGCGACGGTGAAAGCAGCAATTCTACAAGCCCCGAATCAAATGCAGTTGGGCGCAACTGCCGATCCGGTGACCGAACCGGGCGATCTGATCCTGCGGGTCAAGGCTGCGACCATCTGCGGCACCGACGTCCGGGTGTTCCGGGGGCGCAAGACGGCGGGCATCCGCTATCCCTCAATCATCGGGCATGAGTTTTCCGGTGAGGTGGTGGCGACGCACGGGCCTTCGCCGTTCCAACCCGGCCAGCGGGTGGGCGTGTGCCCGGCCATCCCTTGCGGGCATTGCGCGCAATGTCTGCGCGGGCGGGAAAACCTCTGCCCCGACTTGCAAGCGATTGGCTATGAGATTGACGGCGCTTTTGCCGAGTTGATCCGCATCCCCGCCCGCGCGGTGGAATTGGGCAATGTCCATGTGCTTCCCGATCACGTGAGCTATGAAGAGGCCGCGATGGCCGAACCCTTGGCCTGTGTGCTGAACGGGCAGAACAAGGTGTCCTTGCGGCAGGGCGACACGGTGGTGATTCTGGGCGCAGGGCCGATTGGCACGCTGCATGTCAAACTCGCCCGTCTGCGCGGGGCGGCGCGGGTGATCGTCTCCGAACCCAACGCCGCCCGCCGTGCCGCAGCGCTTGAGGCCGGGGCCGATGTGGTGACCGATCCCACCGCTGTGGACCTGCGCCAGTCGATCCTGACCGAAACGCGCGGTCTGGGGGCCGATGTGGTGATTTGCGCCATCGGCATTCCGGCACTGGCGACCCAAGCCGTCAGCCTTGCCGCCAAAGGCGGGCGCGTCAGCCTGTTTGCGGGCTTTTCCAAGGGAGAGATGGGCAATCTGGACGTCAACGCCATCCATTACGAGGAACTGCGCCTGACAGGGGCCTTTGGCCTGTCGCGCAAGGACTACGAGGATTCGCTGAACATGATCGCCGATGGCCGGATTGATCTGCGCCAGATGGTGACACATCGCTATAGCCTGAACGAGGTGGATGCCGCATTCTTGATGGCAGAGAGTGGAGCGGCCATGAAGGTGGCAATCGCCGATGCCTGAGATTGCCGAATATGACGTCGTGATCCTGGGTGCAGGGATCAACGGATGCGGCACCTTCCGCGATCTGGCCTTGCAGGGTTTGCGCGTGCTGCTGCTGGAGCGGGGGGATTTCTGCCAAGGGGCC
>CALRPK020000273.1:0-4178 GCA_943370015.1 Paracoccus haematequi | reverse complement strand
GATCAAGCCCCGCTCACCCTTACCGCCCTGATTGACGAATTGCTGAGCGACCGCCAGCTGCGCCCCGAAGGCCTGACGATCTGGCTGGCGCTTTGGGGCGAGATTGCGGTCAACCCGGTGCTGCGGGCCGAACATCTGCGGCATTACAGGACCTACCGCACCGCCTTTGCGCAGGCCTCGGCCCGCCACTTCGGGCGCGACAGGCCGGATGCGTCGGACGAAACACTGGCCACGGCGCTGATCGCGCTACTGGACGGGATTTGGCTGGAATTCTCTATTGCCCCAGAGGAGATGGGCCCGGAAAAGGCAAGGGCGGCGGTTGACCTCTTGTTGCAGCGGATGGGCCAAAACGCCGGATGACCTATGCCTTTGCTTCGGAGGAACCGGGCAGGCAGCAGGAAGAAATGATTTGCCCGAATGCACTGATGTGGTTTTATTGAATGATCAATCAACAAAAACACGTGCTGGGCAACGTCCTCGGTCACGGCAACAGGGAGGAAAGAATGAACGACGAACACCGTCAGCTTGACTACATGATCGGCCGCGTCCGTGCGGGCCGGATGAACCGCCGCGAATTCATTGGCCGTTCCACGGCCTTGGGTGTGTCGGCGGGTCTTGCCTCGGCCCTTTTTGCCAAGGTCGCCCATGCCGAAGCCAAAAAGGGCGGCGTGCTGCGCGCGGGCGTTCAGGGCGGCGAGTCGACCAACAGCCTTGATCCGGCGCTGGCGGCATCGGATGTGCCGTTCATGATCAACAAGACCTGGGGCGAAATGCTCTGCGACGTCAGCCCCGGCGGCGGCCTCGACCCGCGCATCGCCGAGGACATCTCGTCCAACGCCGATGCGACCGAATGGAAGTTCAAGATCCGCGCCGGTGTGGAATTCCACGACGGCAAGACCGTCACAGCCGAGGATGTGGTGGCCACCCTGAAGCGCCACACCGATGAGAAATCGCAATCGGGTGCCTTGGGCATCGTGCAAGGCATAGCCGAGATGACCGCCGAGGGTGACATGGTCACCCTTAAGCTCGCCGCCGCGAATGCCGACCTGCCCTTCCTGCTGGCCGACTACCATCTGGTGATCCAGCCCGGCGGCGGCGTCGACAACCCCACGGCGGGCATCGGCACGAATGCCTACAAGATCGTTTCCAACGAACCCGGCGTGCGCACCGTGTTCGAACGGAACCCCAATTACTGGGACAGCTCGCGCGGCCACGCCGACAGCGTCGAGATTCTGACCGTCAACGACAATACGGCACGGACAGCGGCAATCCAGTCGGGCCAAATCCATCTGATGAACCGGATCGACCCCAAGATCGTCGAACTGCTCAAGGGCAATTCCGATGTGGTGATCGAACGCGCGGCGGGGCCGGGGCACTATGTCTTTATCATGCATTGCGACAAAGCCCCCTTCGACAACAAGGACCTGCGCAACGCCCTGAAGCTGGCGATCAACCGGCAAGAGATGGTAGACAAGATCCTTGGCGGCTTCGGCTCGCGCGGGAACGATTTCCCGATCAATGCGGCCTATCCGCTGTTTGATGACACGATCCCGCAGCGCGAATACGACGCGGCCAAGGCGGCAGAGCTTTACAAGGCCTCTGGCCATGACGGATCGCCCATCATCCTGCGCACCGCGCCGGGTGCCTTCCCGGGGGCGGTCGAGGCGGCACAACTCTTCCAGCAATCCGCCGCCGCGGCGGGCATCCCGCTGGAAGTGAAAGTGGAACCCGATGACGGCTATTGGTCCAACGTCTGGAACGTCGAACCCTTCTGCGCATCCTATTGGGGTGGACGTCCGGTGCAGGATCAGATGTATTCCACCGCCTATCTCTCCACCGCTGACTGGAACGACACCAAGTTCAAGAACGCCCGCTTTGACGAATTGCTGATCGCCGCCAAGGGCGAACTCGACCAGGCAAAGCGCAAGGGCATGTACAGCGAAATGGCGATGATCGTCCGCGACGAAGGCGGCCTGATCTGCCCGATGTTCAACGATTGGGTCGAAGGCCGCAGGCAAGAGGTCGGCGGCTGGGAGGTCAACCCGCTTGGCACGCTGATGGACGGAACCGCGCTGTCCAAATGCTGGCTTGAGACCTGAGGCAGGCTTTGCGCCTGCAACTTCAAACCTGAACGACAAGGCCCAGCCGGTGTGCTGGGCCTTTTTCCTTTGTGCGTCATCGCCCAAAGCCGCGATTGCGGTCTTTTGGGTGATCGCGTCCACGCTCTGCGGCAGCCGATTGGCGTCGGACAGGCAGATTTCTCACACTCGGCCATCGCATGTCACCTGACAGGGGACTGAAGCCGTCTCGCGACGGTGCCGGGTTCAACCGCCAAGACCAAGGACGATGTCGCGGTTTGCATATGCAACGCTCGGTCCACCGACGCTGACATCTGGACACATCGCCCGTCGCTGCCCGTCGGGCGATGTTGCTCAATCAGTGCTCGGTTCGGCCTGCTGCCCGCTTCGTGCGACAGGCTGCCAAAGACGATGGCCAACAGAAACAGACCAGCAAACATCCGCCAAGCAAACCAGCCGTGCAAA
This sequence comes from Paracoccus haematequi, assembly GCA_943370015.1. Classification (GTDB taxonomy): domain Bacteria; phylum Pseudomonadota; class Alphaproteobacteria; order Rhodobacterales; family Rhodobacteraceae; genus Paragemmobacter; species Paragemmobacter haematequi_A. Next base: position 1,635 of record CALRPK020000273.1, on the reverse strand, counting down.
CAGAGGTTGGCCTTGGACGCGTGCCGCAGATTGACGAAAATCGTGGCAGACAGAATATCGATCATGGGACCATGCCTTTCAGCCAAGCCGCCCTCTGCGGCCCTTAGCCTTGACCGAAGAGCCGTGCCCCTTTTCGACAGGCCGAAAGAATTTTTCACCACCCTGTCGAAACCGATGTCCGCCGTTCGGCTATGTCGTGACCACAAGGCGCAGGGAGACACCCCGTGAAATACATGTTCCTGATCTACCTCGACGAAACCAAGTTTGCCGCCATGACCCAGACGGAGCGGGATGGCTTCGTCAACGGGATGATGGACTATGACGATTGGCTGCGTGACGGCGGGCATTTCATCATGGGCGAACCGCTCAAGGCCCCTCTTGAGGCCGTGACCTTGCGGCAATGGGATGGGCCACTCGTCATGACAGATGGCCCCTTCATGGAGACGAAGGAGCATCTCAGCGGCTTCATCCTCGTCACGGCCCGCGATCTGAACCACGCGCTTCAGTTGGCCGCGAAGATGCCCTTGGTTACCGTGGGATCGATAGAGGTGCGTCCGCTCGATGTTCTTGAAAGGAGTCCGGCATGAAATTTCTTTGCACAGTTCTGGTCGACGAAGCCTTGGCCGCCACGATGACCGACGCCGATTGGCAAGAGATCGGGACGGAGTCGCAGGCCTATGACGCCGATCTGATGGCGCGTGGCATCTTTCTGGCAGCCGAGGCGCTGGAGGGGCGCGCAACAGCGCGGACCGTTCGCGTCCGGGCTGGCGCGGCCATGGTGACAGACGGCCCTTTCATGGAAAGCAAGGAGGTTCTGGCCGGTTTCATCTTGATCGACGTTCCAAACATGGCGGCGGCGATGGATGTCGCCCGTGCCATTCCGATGGCCCGTCTGGGGGCCGTCGAGGTGCGCCCGGTGATGGTGTTTTGACAAAGCCTTCGCCCGATTTTGACCTGATGTGGCGCCAGCATTCGCGACGGGTGTTGGCGACGCTGATCCGGCTGCTGCGCGATTTCGATCTCGCGGAAGAGGCGTTGCACGACGCTTTCGTTGCGGCGGCACAGAAATGGCCGGCCAACGGGATTCCGGTCAATCCTTCGGCCTGGCTCATTTCTGCCGGGCGGTTCCGGGCGCTCGACCGTCTCAGGCGATCTGGCCGCTTTGCTTTGGCGCAAGAGGATCTCGCCTTGCTGACACCGGGACAGGACGAGGCGGAAGACCAAGACGGACCCGAAGATGACCAACTGCGCCTGATCTTTGCCTGCTGCCATCCGGCCCTCCCGCCCGAAGGGCAGGTCGCCCTGACCCTGAGGACCGTCTGTGGCCTGACGACCGAGGAAATCGCCCGTGCTTTCCTTCTGCGCACACCTGCCATGGCGCAACGCATCGTCCGGGCCAAGCAGCGGATCAAGGCCGAGGGGCTGCGCTACGAAATCCCCGGCAGCGCAGAGCTTTCGGGCCGGCTCGATCCGGTCCTGCGGGTGATCTACCTTGTCTTCAACGAGGGCTACTCCGCCCACTCAGGACAGGACATCCTGCGCGCCGATCTTTCCGCCGAGGCGATCCGTCTGGGCCGCCTGATGGCGCAGCTTCTGCCGCAATCCGAGGTGCTGGGTCTTCTTGGCCTCATGCTG
>CALRPK020000272.1:0-4178 GCA_943370015.1 Paracoccus haematequi | reverse complement strand
GACGACAGCCCCGGTGCTGGATCCAGGGCGCGGCGTGACAAAGACCGGATACCTCTGGGCGCTGGCCCGTGATGACCGACCTTGGGGCAGCGAGGATCCGCCCGGCGTCGTCTACTTCTATGCCCCCGGTCGCGCGGGCGAGAATGCCGTGCCGCGCGACAAACAGGATGAGATTCCGCGTCAATCTGGATGAGACGCGGTGGTGGGGCTGTGACGGAAGGAGGGCGTAGCCCGACTGTAGGAACAGTCCCACCACCGCGTGCGCCTCGAATGGGGGTCTGCGTTTGCGGTCGGCCCGGTAAGCTGGGGGTTTTCTGGCAGGGAGAACCACCTTTGTGCCGGGTCGCTACGTAACCGATCAACAGACGGTATCCGGTGCAACGGGGGTATGTTTAAGAAAACCTGTGATCTGCGATGATGGCCTCGTCTGAAGACAGGAGGTCAGGATGTTGGATGCTGAGGCCAGAAACGGCCAGGAGTTTTGGGGCTTCAAGGTCGCCGTGAACAGCAAAGGCACCCGTCTGTGGCCCGAGGAGCTCAAGCGCGCCGCCGTTGACAAGGTCACGAATGGCGCGAAGACCACGGAGGTTGCCAAAGACTTGGGCATCACCGTCGGCCTCATCCACAAGTGGCTCAAGGCGGTCAAGGAAGCTGACAGTTCTATCGACTTCGTGGAACTGTTGCCGCCCACGAAGACAGCGACCAAGACGGTGGAAACGCGGCCATTGGCTCAGGGCTGTGTGATACGGCTCGGCCAGGCAGAACTGGTGGTTCCGCCGGGCTTTCCGGCCGATGAGCTGTCGGGGATCTTGCAGGCAATGAAGGCGGTCCTGTGATGATCCCTTCGAACAACTTCCGCATCTACCTTGCAACCAAACCCATCGATTTCCGCAAGGGCATGGACGGTCTGGTCGCCCATGTGGCCAACAGCTTCGATCTTGACCCGTATGATGGTGCAATCTGGCTGTTCCGTTCGCGCCGCGCTGACCGCCTCAAGCTGATCGTGTGGGATGGTTCCGGCCTCGTCCTGGTGATGAAGCGGCTGAACGGTAAGCCGTTCATCTGGCCGAAGGCGCAGTCCACCCCGGTGATGCTGACGAAGGTGCAGTTCGAAGCCCTGTTTGCGGGCATTGACTGGCGCCAATTGTCGACGGTGGCAACACGCAAGCCCGAGTTCGTCTGAACCCAAATCGTTCAGGCCCGTCCGACAGCCCCTGATTTTTGACCACCACAAAGCCGATCCGGTGCGCCGTGATCGCTTGGTCCCGTTTTGCCGAGAAAGGTTCTGACAATGATCATCCCTGCCAATCACCCCGCCCAAGCACCGGTCACGCCGGCTTGGCAGTTTCTTGCAGATCTCTTCATTGGCCGGCTGCAGATTTCCCACTCGGGCTGCCTCTGGGAAGACATCCCGGCGGAGGAAGCGGATGAGGACGCAGAGGAGGCTTGTACGGATGAACCGGCAACCGCCACTTCGATGGAACAGACGACAGAGCGCCTGGTTCAATCCCCTTCAAATGCGATCCCAACCCGGCAACTCCTGAACACGCTGAGACTGTCCGCAACGATTGGCGGCCAGGAACAGTTTGACGCGCTTTGTGTCTCGGGAGCGATCACAGTCATCAGCCAGATCGACTTTCCGGATCTCGAAAACGTTGCCGATATCCTACGGATTTGTTTGCCCGGCGAGACCTGCAAGATCATTCGACCTACGGTCTCAGACCTCTGTGAGTAAACATGCGGAGGAGAGGCTGACCTCTGAACTGCTCCAGTTGCTCGACAAGCCGCAGCCTGTGATCGTGCTTCTGCCGATCGGGCTATCCTTACGGCCGTTCATGCGACAGACGGGGCCTAGGGTTCTGCCGTTTTCGCCTATCCGGGCTGAAACTCTACGAGAACTTCTTCGCCGCAGGGACACCGCAAACCTTGATCTGGCGGCCTTCAGTCAGCAACTGCCGCCGGACGTCTTCTTGTCCCGCCTCGATACGGCGACCGTGGCCGCCGTGCTGCGCATGGCTCCGGTTGCCCAACTGGCAGAGCGTCTCGGTACGATTACCGGGTCACAAACGACCGGTCCTCGATTGGAAACCGATTTCGTCGACAGCCCCGCCGTCCAGATTGCAAAACGGATGGTCTCCGATCTTCTGTCATGGCGGGCGGGCGAGATCGCCTGGTCTGATTTCAGCCATTCGCTGTTGCTGTTCGGAGCACCGGGAACCGGGAAGACATGGTTTGCCCGCGCGATGGGAAACTCCGCTGGCATTGCCTGCGTGACAGCCAGCTTTGCCGAATGGCAATCTGCCGTCCACCTCGGCGACATGCTCCGCGAGATGCGCAAGAGCATCGCCAATGCGCGGCGACAAGCCGAGGGTCGATGATAGGCGTGTCTTGAGCGGCATAAACTTCATCAATCGTAACGGGTTGAGATGGTGTGACGCGCCTCGGGAATATGGCTTGCCCAAGACCCTCTACAATCGCTGGAAGCGGTGGGGCGACATGGGCGTCTTTGCCCGGATGATGGAGGGGCTGGCCTCCGAAGGCAGCGAGGAAAAGGTCGTCATGATCGATGCGACCTATTTGAAAGCGCATCGCACGGCTTCGAGCCTTCGGGCCAAAAAAGGGGGGCCGACGACCAGCGCGGGCGTCTGATTGGCAGAACGAAGGGCGGGCTGAACACCAAGCTGCATGCCGTCGCGGATGCCAAAGGACGGCCACTGAAGTTCTTCATGACCGCTGGGCAGGTCAGCGACTACACCGGCGCCGCCGCCATGCTGAGCAGTCTGCCCGCCGCCGAATGGATGATCGCAGATAGGGGTTATCGAGCCGGTAAGCGCCATTGATGGAGTGGATGGCTCCCGCTCCCGGCATCGCAATGTGCCACATTGGGTGCTGTCACACAAACCCAAGAAGGGAGCCATCCATGAAGGAGATTACCACGGTCGGACTCGATCTGGCCAAGAACGTGTTCCAGGTCCATGCGGTTGATGCCGCTGGGACGGTCGTTTTCAGGCGTCAGGTGCGGCGGGCGCAGATGCTGCTGTTCTTTTCTCGCCTTTCCCCATGCCTGATCGGCATGGAAGCCTGCGCCGGTGCGCATTATTGGGCGCGCGAGCTGACGAGATTCGGCCATGAGGTGCGTCTGATCCCGCCCTCTTATGTCAAGCCTTTCGTCAAGCGCGGGAAGACAGATGCGGCCGATGCCGAGGCGATCTGCACGTCGGTAACCCAGCCATCGATGCGCTTCGTGCCGGTCAAGACTGCCGCACAACAGGCGATGCGGATGCAGCACCGGACGCGGGACTTCCTTGTCCGCCAATTGACCCAGCTCGCCAACGCGATCCGCGCTCATATGGGCGAATTCGGTCTCGTCGTGCCGAAGGGCGTCCACACCATGTGCCGACTCGTCACCGAGGCCGAAGCGGCGGACCTGCCCGCCGAGGCCCGCATGCCGCTCGACCTGCTGGTCGGGCAGTTCACCGATACGAAGGCGCGCATCGACGCCATCACAGCCGATTTGCGCCACTCTGCAGAGGCGGACGATACCGCGCGACGGCTGCAGACGGTCCCAGGCGTCGGACCGATTACGGCGAGTGTGCTTGCGGCCACGCTACCGGACGTAGTGGCATTTCGAACCGCGCGTGATCTGCCCGCCTGGCTCGGACTGACGCCGCAATCGCACTCGAGCGGCGGAAAGGAGCGGCTCGGTTCCATCTCGAAGATGGGCAACCGATACATCCGGCGGCTGCTCTATCTGGGGGCCATGGGGGTAACATCGGCACGCAAGAGGTCCGACCACGGCGACGACTGGCTGGGCCGCCTGATTGCCAGGAAGCCGGTAAAGGTCGCAGCCATTGCCTTGGCCAACGGCATGGCCCGGACCGTCTGGGCGATGCTGAGAACGGGGGAAACATGGCGCGCAGCTTAAATGCGATGATGTGCAGGCTGATGACGGCCTGAACGAGATGGCGAGGGCAAAGTGAGATGATGGCAAGCTGACGGGCAAAAGGCAGGGACACCCCGTTCGAACCGGAGCGCATAAAGTGCGTGCCATTGATTGGGACCCAACCTCCACGCGGACGTTCATCAGGGCGCGCGGGCACACCGCAATCCAGACGCCGAATACATGGCCGCACCCGACCAGAAGCCGAAGATCACACACCCCCTTGTCACGCGGGAGC
>CALRPK020000271.1:0-4181 GCA_943370015.1 Paracoccus haematequi | reverse complement strand
GGCGCGCAAAACCGCCGAGGGTCGCGCGGGCGATGTGCGCGGTTGTATCTCCTGCAACCAGATGTGCTGGGGGCGGCGGTCGCGGGATTACTGGATTTCCTGCCTGATCAATCCAAGCGTGGGCCGCGAATGGGAATGGGGCGGGGATCGGTTCACCAAGGCCGAAACCCCGGTTTCGGTTCTGGTTGTCGGCGCTGGCCCGGCGGGGCTTGAGGCGGCGCGTGTGGCGGCAGAGCGTGGGCATAAGGTGGAGGTGGTCGAGGCTGCGCCGCAGATCGGCGGGCAGTTCCGTCTGGCCGGGATGCAGCCACGCCGAGGGCAGATCAATGACCTGCTGGATTGGTATGAACGGCAGTTCGTAAACCTCGGCGTGACCCTGCGGCTGAACACATTTCTGGACGCCGATGACATCGCGGCGCATCCGGCAGAGGTCGTCATCCTCGCCACCGGATCGCTACCGGACCCTGAGGCGCGCCAGCGCTGGCTGCCCGCCGCCGGGGCGCTGCCGGGGCTGGACAATGGCTGCGTTTGGTCGCCCGAGGATGTGCTGCGGCGCGAGGCGAAGCTGTCCGATACCGTGATCGTCTATGACGAAGGCGGCAATTGGCGCGGTGTCGGTACGGCTTGGGCGCTGGCCGAACAGGGCAAACAGGTGGTGATCGTGACGCCGGATGCCTATGTGGGAAAGGAAATCACCCGCACCTCTGCCGATGGGCCCGTCCGTGGGCGGCTGGCACGGGCCGGGGCGAAGTTCCTGACCGAACATGTCATCACCCGCTGGCACGGCAATGGCGCGACGGTCCGTAGCCTGTTGACAGGGGTTGAGGAAACCATCGCAGCCTCCGGTCTGGTGATGGCCACGACGAACATCGCCTTCGACCCCTTTCCCGAAACCTTCCCCGGCAAGACCACGCATCGCATCGGCGATTGCACCGCCCCGCGCCAAGCCCCCTATGCCTTTCACGAAGGGCGCAAGGTGGCGCTTGGCATCGGCAACGACGGGGCCACGGCGCCTAGGCCGTGACCAGACGCATCTGGGGCCGATGATCGGCTGGCGCTGGCGCATCATCCTCTGCGGTAATGCCCTGCCCCAAACGAAAGTCGGCGGCGGAACTGCTGAGCCTGTGGGAATCCTGCTTTAGCGAATTGCTCATCGCCAGTGACCGTTCCGCCAGAATGGCCCCCCGGCGCACGACATCCTCAAGCGTGCGCAGACAGGTGACCAGATTGCCCAACCCGCCAGATTGCTCGCGCGTGCGCTGCGCGATTTCGGCGACTGAGGCGGCGTTGTCCACCGTATGGCGGATCAAGACGCCGAGCGCTTCACTGGTTTGGGTGACCAGATGCGACCCTTCGGCCATGCTGTGGCGGCTGGCCGTCACCAGCATCTGGATGTCCTTGGCAGAGTCCGCCGCGCGTTGCGCCAAAGCGCGCACCTCTGTCGCGACCACGGCAAAGCCGCGCCCGGCATCGCCTGCTCGCGCAGCCTCTACCCCCGCGTTCAGCGCCAAAAGGTTGGTCTGAAAGGCGATTGTCTCCATCACCTCGGATATTGTGCCGAGCTTGCCAGAGCTTGCCTCCATCCGCTGCATCGCCTGTACGGCACTGGTCAGGATGCGCCCGCCCTCTTCGGCGGCGGTGCGGCTTTGCACCATGCGGTCACTGGTGGCCATGGCATGGCGAGTGGTGGCATCGGCGCTGTCGGTCATCTTGTCCAACAGCATCAGCGCAGACCCAAGGATGCCGGACTGTTCCGTTGCATGGACAGCGTTCTGATCCGCCACGCGGGCCAAATCATCGGCAGAGTCGCGCAGGCCCCCGGCACTGGTTTCCACCAGCCCGTCCGATATGCCGCGAGTTTCCCGGACATGCCCGCGGATGAATACCGACCGTCAATCGCTGGATGCGATGACGCGGCCACCCGGAGAGCTTGGTTTGCCCGGCGGGAAACGCCCTCCGGGCAAACGTTCAACTGCATAGGTGAGGCCGCGTGCCTGACCTTCTGACCCTGCCAAGTCGCCTTGATACATCGGGGGCGCCGCCCTTGGCGCAGGTCTTGCTGGGCCAACGCGGCAAGGACTTGACGCTGGACGCCGCGGGGGTGGAGGTGATCGGCGCCTTGGCGTTTGAGGTGATGATCGCGGCGGGGCGGCAATGGGACGCTGACGGAAAAGCCCTGATGATGGGGCCAATGTCGGATCGTTATGTGGCGGCCTGCGCGACGCTGGGCCTGCGGGCGGATGCGCCTTGGCTGACGGGCGCACCGCCGGCAGCGGGGCACAGCGCATGACCATCCGTATCCTTGCGATTGATGACAGCCCCACCATGCGCGGGCTTGTCGCCGCGGCACTGGAACCTGTCGGCTTTGATGTGCACTGGGCCGAAGACGGAGCCGAGGGGCTGGACCGGTTGCCCATCGCCGACCCCCATCTTGTGATCACCGATATCAATATGCCGCGCCTTGACGGATTTGGCGTCATCAAGGCGGTTCGCGCCAGTGACAGCCATGCCAGCGTGCCCATCCTTGTTCTGACCACCGAAACCGGACAGGACCTCAAGCAGCGTGCACGCAGTGCGGGCGCAACGGGTTGGATCGTCAAACCCTTTGACGAGGTCCGGCTGATCGACACCATCAACCGTGTGCTTGGGCTTTGACGATGGCAGCCCCGGACAGCCTGCGCGCGACGTTTTTTGAGGAATGTGAAGACCTTCTGTCCCGGCTGGGCGAAGGGTTGGGCAACATGGCCGATCCCGACGCGGGGCTGGACATTGAAACCGTCCATGGCGTGTTCCGGGCTGTTCATTCGATCAAGGGCGGGGCGGCGGCTTTTGGGCTGACGGTGCTTGTCGACTTTGCCCATGTGTTTGAAACCGTGCTTGATCTGATGCGCGCCGGCACCCTGCCCTGACCGATGCCGAATTCACCGCGCTCGCGCAGCGCATCCACCGCGACACCGCGACACCGCGACACCGCGACACCGGCATTGTCATCGGCACGGCCAAACGCAACATGTTGATTTCGCGGCTTGCCCATCGCCTGCACGACTTGGCCCTGCCTGATTTCGCGGCCTATATGCGGCTCTTGGACAGCCCCGACGGCGCGGCGGAACGGCGGGCGCTGATCTCTGCGATCACCACCAATGTCACCCGCTTCTTCCGCGAACCGCATCATTTCGCCGCCTTGGCAGAGATGGCCCCCGACCTTGCCCATCGGGCGCGGGCGGGCGGGCGTATCCGGCTTTGGTCAGCAGGCTGTTCGACGGGACAAGAGGCCTATAGCATCGCAGCCACACTGCTGGACCACGATCCGACACTGGACCGCTGTGATCTGCGGATCTTGGCCACCGACATCGACGCAGAGGTGATCGAAACCGCACGGCGCGGCATCTATGACCGTCGCAGCATCGGACCAGAGACACCGCCCGCCCTGCACCGTTTTCTGGCGGATGGGCCAGAGGACCATCAGGTCCGTATCGCGCCAAAGCTACTCTCCTTGATCCGGTTCGAAACTCTGAATCTGCTGGAGCCTTGGCCCTTTCACGGCCAGTTCGACATCGTGTTTTGCCGCAATGTGGTGATCTACTTCGACCCGGACACACGGCATGCGCTGTGGCGGCGGCTGGCGGGGCGGATCGTGGCAGAGGGGCGGCTGTTCCTTGGCCATTCCGAACGGATGGATTCCCGCCTTGATCCGCTGTTTTCCCCCTGCGGCGTCACCCAATACCGGCGGACAGAGATTGCGGCACCGCAAGATGCGGGGCCACTCCTATAGCCGCCGCCTTCTGCATCACGGCTGTCGCAGCAATGACGCGCCGTTTGGTAACAAGGACAGTGCCATGCCCCTTCGCAATTCCCTGACCCTGATGGTGGTCGATGACATGTCGGTCAGCCGCAGTCTGGTCGAACAGTCCCTGGATGAGATCGGCATCCAGAAGGTCGCCTTTGAGCGTGAGGCGACGACGGCCCTGCGCCGGTTGGCAGCCAACCCGACGCATCTGGTGCTGTCGGATTACAACATGCCGGGGATGGACGGCCTGTCCCTGCTTGAGGCGCTGCGCAGCAACGCTTCAACCGCGCGGATCGGGTTCATCCTGATGACAGGGCGGCCAGACCGCAGCATCATTTCGCGCGGCCATCTGTTGGGCATGAACAACTTCATCGCCAAACCCTTTACGACGCAG
>CALRPK020000270.1:0-4190 GCA_943370015.1 Paracoccus haematequi | reverse complement strand
GTGCCTTCGTCGTCGATGTCGCTTCTGGACACGGTGCTGGAAGCCGACACCGAACGCTCTGCGCTTTTGGCCGAGGCGGAAACCGCCACCGACCCGCAGCGCATCGGTGACATCCAATCGCGCCTTGCCGATATCGACGCATGGAGTGCAGAGGGCCGGGCTTCGGCGATCCTGAAAGGTCTGGGCTTCGATGCCGAGGCGCAATTGCGCCCCTGTTCGGATTTTTCCGGCGGCTGGCGGATGCGGGTGGCTTTGGCGGGGGTGCTTTTCGCGCAGCCCGACTATCTCTTGTTGGACGAACCGACCAACTATCTGGACCTTGAAGGGGCGCTGTGGCTGGAAAGCTACTTGCAGAAATACCCCCATACCGTGCTGATCATCAGCCACGACCGGGGTCTTTTGAACCGCGCCGTGCAAGGCATCCTGCATCTGGACAACCGCAAGCTGACCTATTGGCAGGGCGGTTATGACCAGTTTGCCCGCCAGATGACCGAACGCCGCGCCGTCCTGCAAGCCGAGGCGAAGAAGCAAGAGGCCCGCCGCGCCCATCTGCAGGCCTTCGTCGATCGATTCAAGGCCAAGGCATCAAAGGCCACGCAGGCGCAAAGCCGCGTGAAGATGCTGGAAAAGATGGACCTCATCACCGCGCCGGAAGACGCGAAAAAGGTGGTCTTCACCTTCCCGGAACCCGAGGAACTCTCACCCCCCATCATCAACATGGACGGCGCGGCGGTAGGCTACGGCAAGAAACCGGTGCTGCGGCACCTGTCGCTTCGCATCGACCAAGACGACCGCATCGCGCTTCTGGGCCGCAATGGTGAGGGCAAGTCGACCCTGTCCAAACTGCTGGCCGGAAAGCTGGAGGCGATGGAAGGCCGCGTGGTGCGATCCTCAAAGCTGCGGATCGGCTATTTCGCCCAGCATCAGGTCGATGAATTGCAAATCGACGAAACCCCGTTGCAGCACATCCAAGCCATTCGTCCCACTGAGGGCCAACCCCGCCTGCGCGCGCGTCTGGCGGGCTTTGGTCTGGGGGCGGATCAGGCCGATACCGTGGTGCGGCGGCTGTCGGGCGGGCAAAAGGCGCGGCTGTCGCTGCTTTTGGCCACCATCGACGCGCCGCATCTGCTGATCCTCGACGAACCGACCAACCACCTTGATATCGAAAGCCGCGAGGCGCTGGTGGAGGCCCTGACCGGCTATTCCGGGGCCGTGGTTCTGGTCAGCCATGACATGCACCTGCTTTCGCTGGTCGCGGATCGGCTGTGGCTTGTCAAAGGCGGGGCGGTGACGCCCTTTGAGGATGATCTGGAAACCTATCGCCGGATGCTCTTGTCCGGCGATACCGAGATGAAGCCGCTCAAAGCCGCCGACAAACCGCGCAAGGCCACCCGCGACGAAATCCTCGCCCTGCGCGCCGAGGTCCGCAAATGCGAAGACCGTGTGGCCAAGCTGGAAGAGATGCACAGCAAGCTGCAAGCCAAGATGGCCGATCCCACGCTTTACGATGATGCCCGCGTGGCCGAATTGGAAAGCTGGAACCGCAAATTCGCCGAGTGCCAAGCCGCCATGACCCGCGCCGAGACGCTGTGGGTCGAGGCGGAAAACCGGCTGGCAAAGGCCGAACGCAGCTAAGGCCGCCAAAGGTGATCCAAAGGCGCGGGCCATAGGCCCGCATGCGATGCGCCCATATCCGCGCGACACGCGCGGCCATGGGCCTAAAGGGGTGCGCTCGCGCCCCCCTCGCGCGTGCCGCGCTCACCCCCCTGAGGATATTTCTCCAAAGGAGATGCAGGTAGATTTTCTACCAGTTTCTCCTTTGTTCAAATATCCACAGGGGGTGAATGGGCCGCAGGCACAGAGGGGGCGCGTGCGCCCCCTGCCTTGGACCGAGACGCGGGAATGGAGTGTGACATGCCGATGCCATGGACCTACCGACAGGCCACGCGCGAATGGCAGGCCTTTCTGGCCGATGCCAGGGCCGAGATGGGGCTTTCCACTGATCACAGCACCTTCACCGCTGTCGAAGGCGTGCTGCGCGCCTTTCGCCGCCGTCTGACACCGCAGCAGGCCATCGATTTTGCACAGGTGTTGCCGTCGGTCCTGCGCGCACTGTTCGTGGCGGAGTGGGATCTGTCGCTGCCCCCCGCCCCACCCGGCACCCGCGCCGACTGGACGGCAGAGGCGAAGGCCCTGCGTCGCCATCACAACATCGCGCCCGACAACGCCGTCGCCGCCACCGCCTATGCGTTGCGCCGGGCGGTGCTGCGCGCCGATCTGGAGCGGGTGATCGCGCGTCTGCCGCCTTTTGCCGCCGAATTTTGGTCTGTGCCGGGCGTGGACCCCGCTACGCTTGGCCCCCGCATCGTCTGATCGCGCCCGTTGCGCGTCAGGCTGGCAAGACGGCGCGCGGCGGGCTACCAAGGCGCATCGCAGGAGTTGCCATGCCAGAGACCGCCTTTCTGATCACCACCTTTGCCACGCTTTTCGTGGTGATCGACCCGCCGGGTCTGGTGCCCTTGTTCATCGCCCTGACCCAAGGGATGGACACCGCCCATCGGCGCAGGCTTGCGCTTCGGGCCTGTGTGATCGCTTTCGGCATCCTGTTGGTCTTTGGGATTGCCGGGGACACCATCCTCAGCTTTGTCGGAATTTCGATGCCCGCCTTCCGCATCGCGGGCGGGATCCTGTTGTTCCTGACCGCGCTCGACATGCTGTTTGAACGCCGCACCCAGCGGCGCGAGGGGCAGAAGGCCGAGCATGACCACGACCCGTCGGTCTTTCCCTTGGCCACCCCCTTGATCGCGGGGCCGGGGGCGATCGCCTCGGTCATCCTTTTGGTCGGGCAAGCGGGGGACGGTTGGGGTGGGATGGTCGCCGTTCTGGCGCTGGTGGCGCTGATGCTGGTGGTGACCTTCCTGTTCCTGCTCGCCTCGCCGCCGCTGGAGCGGTTGTTGGGTCGAACCGGCACCGTGGTGATCACGCGGCTTTTGGGGATGCTGCTGGCAGCCTTGTCGGTGCAATTCGTCATCGACGGGGTGCGCGGCACAGGATTGATCGGCTGACCTTTGCAGCCGGCTTGGCCATCCCCATATCAGCGGTGACGGAGGTGACGATGGACGAAGATCTGTGGATGCGCCTGCTTTATCTGTCGCTCTTGTTGTTGGCGGTGGGGGGATGGGTGTTCGTGGAGTTCCGCCAACGCTTGGGCCAGACCCTGCGATTGGTGGCAGCATGGGGACTGATCTTTCTGGGTGTGATCGCGGGCTATGGGCTGTGGAACGACGTCAGCCCGGACTTGATGCCGCGTCAGGCCGTGGTCGAAGGCGGCGCGATCGAGGTGCCGCGTGGCCCCGACGGGCATTTTCACCTGACGCTTGAGATCAATGGCACGCCGATCCGGTTCATCGCTGACACAGGAGCATCGAACATGGTCCTGACGCGCGAAGACGCGGCGCGTTTGGGGATTGATCCGGATGGCTTGGTCTATCTGGGTGAGGCGCGGACCGCGAATGGCACGGTCCGCACCGCGCGGGTGGAATTGCCGATGGTCCAGCTTGGGCCCTATGTGGACGAAGATTTTCCCGCATGGGTCAATGATGCCGACATGTTCGGGTCTTTGCTGGGGATGGATTACCTGCGGCTTTACCGGGTGGAGATTGACGGGGATCGGATGCTCCTGCGGAGGTAGCGCCCACCGCTCTCGCTCAGGTCCCCTTCGCCGCGCTGTCGGCCTTTTTCTGCCAGCGGCCCGATTCCTCGGACCAATACTGTGCCGGGATGCCAGCGGCGGTCAGGGTTTTCCATTTCACCCGCGCGGCCTGTACCGCAGCCCCGTCGCCACCGTCGAAAAAGAGCCAGACCCGCTCCATCGGTTCGGCCTCGGCCACGGTGACCTCTGCCCCGTCGAGCAAGAACAGCCCCTGCGCGCCGTTGACCGCCGCGCCCTGCCCCAAGAGCACGGGTTGATCGGCGTCTTGCGACCCGCCCTCCATCCCATGCGGCAGGAAGCTGTCAGGCGGATCGAGCCAAAGCGCGGTATCCAGACGCTCCAGCGTCGCGCGGTCGGGGCTGCGGACCATCACGCGCCACCCCTGCGCCACGGCGCGGGGGAGGAGCGCCGCCAAAGTCTCAGCGGGAGAGGACCGGGTCAGATGGTAGAACATCGCCACCGCCATGTCAGACAGCCC
>CALRPK020000269.1:0-4204 GCA_943370015.1 Paracoccus haematequi | reverse complement strand
AACCCATTGTTAAGTAAGTTGACAGCTGTCAACCGTCACGCAAAAGCCGCCGCCAAGGCAATCTCCACCATCGCCCCAAAACTGCGCTCCCTCTGATCCGCAGGCAGCGCTTCATGGGTCAGGATGTGATCCGAAATCGTCAGCACCGCCAAAGCCCGCCGCCCATACCGCGCCGCAAGGGTGTAAAGCTCCGCCGCCTCCATCTCGACCGCGAGACAGCCGTGGCGCTGCAGTTGGTCCGACAGGTCCTGACGTTCATCGTAGAAGGTATCCGACGAATAGATACCCCCCACGTGGGTCGGAATCCCCTTCTCCAACGCTGCCTTATGGGCTGCCGAAAGCAGCCCGTAATCCGCCACCGGGGCAAAAGACATTTCCCGAAAGATCGACCGCGACGGCGAGCCAAGGGTCGAACAGGCCTGCGCCAGCACCACGTCCCGCACATTCACATGCGGCTGCAATGCCCCCGCCGATCCGATGCGGATCAGGGTTTGCGCGCCATAGTCGCGGATCAATTCGTTGGCATAGATCGACAGCGACGGCATTCCCATGCCGGACCCGTGGATGGTGACGCGCTGTCCCTTGTAGGTGCCGGTATAGCCCAGCATTCCCCGGACTTCGTTCACCAAAACCGGGTTCTCAAGGAAAGTCTGCGCTGCCCAGCGGGCGCGGTAGGGGTCGCCGGGCAAGAGCACGGTTTCGGCAATCTCGCCGGGTTTTGCGCCGATGTGGAATGTCATGGAAGCCTCCGATCCTGTTGGAACAGAGGCTAGGGGAAGGTGGGGAAAAGGGGAAGGGTGGGAGTGTTTCAGGAACCCTAGCAGACGGAACGGTTGGTGTTGCGCCGATGCCGGAAGCGTCGGTTCGCCCTGTTCAGGAAACGGTCACCAAAGACAGCCTAACGACGGGGCAAAGCCTGCCTCTGTTCTACAATCACTCCGCCGCGATGGGCGTGCGGTCCACCAATCCGACGATGTCCATCATGATGCGGTTCAGCTCAAAATCCTTGGGCGTATAGACTGCGGCCACCCCCATTGCGCGGAGGCGGGCGGCGTCATCTTCGGGGATGATGCCACCGACGACCAAGGGCACATCGGACAGACCCGCCGCACGCATCCGTTCCAACGTTTCGGTGATCAAGGGGATATGGCTGCCCGACAGGATCGACAGTCCCACCACATGCGCGCCTTGGTCTGCGGCTGCCGCCACAATCTCAGCCGGTGTCAGGCGGATGCCTTCGTAGTGGATATCCATCCCGCAATCGCGGGCGCGGGCCGCGATCTGTTCTGCGCCGTTGGAATGGCCATCCAAGCCCGGCTTGCCGACGAGGAATTTCAACCGCTTACCGAGTTTCGACGACACGGCATCCACAGCCTCGCGGATCGGCTCCAGCCCTTCGGTGCGGTTGGAGGGGTTCCGCGACACGCCGGTGGGGGCGCGGTATTCGCCAAAGGCGGCGCGGACGACGGCCCCCCATTCGCCGGTGGTGACCCCGGCTTTGGCGGCGGTGATGCTGGCGGGCATGATGTTGGTGCCGGTTTGGGCAGCGTGACGCAGCGCATCCAGTGCCGCCTTGACCGCCACTGGATCGCGGGCATTGCGCCACGCGGTCAGGCGGTCGAGTTGGTCGCGTTCGGCATCGGCATCGGCCATCATGATCGAGCCATCCCCGGCGGTCAGGGGCGAGGGCGCGGCCTCGGTCCAGCGGTTGACGCCGACGACCACAGTTTCGCGGCTTTCGATCCGGCCCAGACGGTCGGAGTTCGACTCAACCAACCGCCCCTTCATGTATTCGATGGCTGCGACTGCGCCGCCCATCGCGTCGATGTTGGCCAGTTCGGCGCGTGCACCGGATTTCAACTCTTCTACCTTGCGGTCAATCGCGGGGTTACCGTCGAAGAGGTCGTCATATTCCAGAAGGTCGGTCTCATAGGCCAGAATCTGCTGCATCCGCAGCGACCATTGCTGATCCCATGGGCGGGGCAGGCCCAAAGCCTCATTCCACGCGGGCAGTTGCACCGCACGGGCGCGGGCCTTTTTCGACAGGGTCACGGCCAGCATCTCAATCAAGATGCGGTAGACGTTGTTTTCAGGCTGCTGTTCGGTCAGGCCAAGGCTGTTTACCTGCACGCCATAGCGGAAGCGGCGGTATTTCTCTTCGGTGATTCCATAGCGGGTTTCGCAGAGTTCATCCCACAGATCGACGAAGGCGCGCATCTTGCAAAGCTCGGTCACGAAGCGGATGCCTGCGTTCACGAAGAAGGAAATGCGCCCGACCATGGCGGGGAATTCCTGCGGGGTCACCTTGCCCTTCAGGTCATCCAGCACGGCGCAAGCGGTGGCCAAAGCGAAAGCGAGTTCCTGTTCCGGTGTCGCCCCAGCCTCTTGCAAATGATAGGAACAGACGTTCATCGGGTTCCACTTCGGCAGGTGCCGCTGGGTATAGGCCGCGATGTCGGTGATCATCCGCAGGGAGGGTTTGGGCGGGCAGATATAGGTGCCGCGCGAGAGGTATTCCTTGATGATGTCGTTCTGCACGGTGCCTTGCAGCTTGGACACATCCGCGCCCTGTTCTTCGGCCACGGCGATATAGAGCGCCAGCAGCCACGGGGCCGTGGCGTTGATCGTCATGGAGGTATTCATCTGCTCCAGCGGGATATCCCGGAACAGGGCGCGCATGTCGCCCAAGTGGCCCACGGGAACGCCGACCTTTCCTACCTCACCGCGCGACAGGACGTGGTCGCTGTCATAGCCGGTCTGGGTGGGCAGATCGAAGGCGACGGAAAGCCCGGTCTGCCCCTTGGCAAGGTTGGTGCGGTACAGCGCGTTTGAGGCGGCGGCGGTCGAATGTCCGGCATAGGTGCGGAACAGCCAAGGTGCATCCTTTTGCGGGGCGTCCTTGTGGGCGGCATCTTTTGCGGGGGTGGACATCGGGGACTCCTGAATCGGGTCGGCAATTTTATTTCGCTTGAGACCGGGTATAGGACATTTTGTGACGCTGTCAATTCGCTGCGTTGCGGCATGGGGCGGGGCTTTACTTTTCAGGGTGGCGCTTCCAGCTTTGGCCTATGGCAACGATGGTTGAAGTCCCGCTCTGGCTGCTTGTGTTGATCCTGCTGCTGTCTGCGGTGGCGGCCTTGGACCGTATTCTTGCGCCGTCGGTCCGGTGGTTCTTTCGGCGGCGGATGGAGCGGGCCGTGGCCGCGCTGAACGCAAGGCTGGAACGCCCGATCGAGCCGTTTCGTCTGGCGCAGCGCCAAGACATGATCCTGCGGCTGGCCTATGACCCCAAGGTGACCGCAGCGGTGGCAGATTATGCTGCCGAGGCGGGGATTCCCCCACAGGTCGCCTTTGAACAGGCCCGCGGCTTTGCGCGCGAGATCGTGCCCGCCTTTTCCGCCACGATGTATTTCGGTTTTGCCGTGCATGCGGCGCGCTGGCTGTCGCGGCGGCTGTACCGGGTGCGGATCGGCAAGGTGGATGCGGAACTGGCGCATATCGACCGCGCGGCGACGGTGGTCTTTGTGATGAACCATCGCAGCAACATGGATTATGTGCTGGTGACATGGCTGATCGCGGATCGGTCGGCGATTTCCTATGCGGTGGGCGAATGGGCACGGGTTTGGCCTTTGAGTCGCCTGATCCGGGGGATGGGGGCCTATTTCATCCGGCGCAAGTCGCGCAACACGCTCTATCGGCGGGTGCTGGCGCGCTATGTGCAGATGGCGGCGGCAGAGGGCGTGGCGCAGGCCATTTTCCCTGAGGGCGGGTTGTCCTTGGACGGGCGCGTGGGGGCGGCGAAGCTGGGGCTCTTGTCCTATGTCGTCGCGGGGTTTGATCCGGCGGGGCGCGATATCGTCTTTGTGCCGGTGGGGCTGGCCTATGACCGCGTGCTGGAGGATCGGGTGCTGACCGAGGCGGCGGAAAAGGGCGAGCGTCGGTTCCGCGCGCCGCTTGGGCCGATCCTGTGGTTTGCGATCTGGCGGCTGGGCAGCATTTTGCGCGGGCGGTTTCCGGGGTTCGGCACGGCGGCGGCGGGCTTCGGCGCGCCGGTGTCGCTGCGGGCGTTTATCGCCAGCCACGGCGGCGCGGATGTGACCGAGGCGCTGGGCGCGCGGCTGATGGCCGAGATCACGCGGGTCGTTCCGGTGCTGCCGGTGCCCTTGGTGGCGGCGGCGCTGTCGGCCAAGCCTGCGGATCGGGT
>CALRPK020000268.1:0-4215 GCA_943370015.1 Paracoccus haematequi | reverse complement strand
CTCAAACAGTTCCCCATCAACCGAACCTTTGAAGTCGATCACAACCTGATCGCCGTCCTTGGACTTGGAGCCCTTCTTGCGGTCTTCAAACGCCTTGGCGCTGTCGGCCAGATTGGCCAATGCGGCGTCCACGTCGGCATCATCCGCCTTGACCACCAGCTTTTCCAGCGTGATGGCCGAAGCATCGACATCCGGGATCGGCGGCAGGGCTTCGTAGGTCATCTCGACCACGACATCCTTGCCTTCGGCCCAAGCTTCGCCGTCCACCATCTTGACGTCGGGCTGCATCGCGGGGCGATCACCGGACTTGTCGAAGTGGTCCTTCATCGCGCCGTCGATGGCGTCCTGCATCGCATCGCCCAGAAGGCGCGGACCGAACTGCTTTTTCAGGATCGCCAGCGGCACCTTGCCCTTGCGGAAGCCCTTCATCTCGATCTCGGGCTGCGCCTCGACCAGCTTTTCCTGAACCTTTGCTTCCAGTTCAGCTGCCGTCACCGTGATGGTGTAGGCGCGCTTGAGGCCTTCGTTCAGGGTCTCGGTGACCTGCATTGTGTCGTCCTTCTCATCTCATCCCATGGTGCGGGCGAAGGGACTTGAACCCCCACGCCGTAAGGCGCCGGAACCTAAATCCGGTGCGTCTGCCAATTCCGCCACGCCCGCAAACTGACCAAAGCGCACCCGTCAGACCGCGAAGGTCCGATCCAGCACGCCTTGAAAATCCGCGCCCTTCTAGCAAAGCCCGCCAAGGGATGCGAGCGGAAAATCAGGGCGCAATCTGGCGCAGATTGCGCGCCGTTTCCTGTCGCAGGAAACGGGGCCGCCCACGCGGAATTTGCGACAAATTCCGCGGCGAATTCTGCGTGCAGAATTCGGGGCCTCACACCCCAAGGCCGCGGAACACCGCAGGCAGTTGTTCGGGCAAATCCTCGGCAATCAGACCGGGGCCAAACGCCCGCGCGCATTCGACATGCAGCCATGCGCCTGTGCAGGCCGCATCAAACGGGCTGAATTCGCGTGCCAGCAACCCGGCGATAAACCCCGCCAACACATCGCCCGACCCGGCGGTCGCCAGCCAAGGGGCCTCACGGTCGTAGTGCGCCGAATTGATGGCGCAGCGCCCATTCGGGGCGGCAATCACCGTATCCGGGCCTTTGTAAAGCACCACACAGCCCGCGCGCTTCGCCGCCTCTCGTGTGGCGTCCACCTTGGAATAGGCGGGGCCTTTGGTGGCAGGCGCGGCGAGTTTTTCCGAGATGTCCGGAAACAGCCGCGCGAATTCGCCAGCATGCGGGGTGAGGACGCACTCGTCGTGGAGTGCGGCGAACAGGTCCGGGTGCTGCGAGAGGATCGTCAGCGCATCGGCATCCAGTACCAAGGCCCGCCCTGCGGCCAGCGCCGTTTGCACCAGTGCCGCCTCCCGCGCCCCGGTGCCCAAGGCGGGACCAAGGCAAAGCGCGTTGATCCGCTGATCCTCCAAAGCCGTGGCCAATGCCACTGCATCCGCCAAAGGCCGCAGCATCACCGCATCCAACCGCGCAGCGTTTTCCGGGAGGGCCTCGGGCGGGCAGCCAAGCGTCACCACCCCTGCCCCAATCCGAAGCGCCCCCCGCGCCGAAA
This sequence comes from Paracoccus haematequi, assembly GCA_943370015.1. Lineage (GTDB taxonomy): Bacteria > Pseudomonadota > Alphaproteobacteria > Rhodobacterales > Rhodobacteraceae > Paragemmobacter > Paragemmobacter haematequi_A. Next base: position 2,598 of record CALRPK020000268.1, on the reverse strand, counting down.
GCCGCGCCGCGCCACCGCGACCAGCGGGACCGGAGAGGATGAGGGTGTGGCCGTGGGAGTATTTGTGGCCCGTCCCTCGCTGGGCAGCGACTTGACCTAGATATCGCCCGAGCTTTCTGACCACTGCGAAGGCATCGAAACTCATTTTGTTGCGCGTAGCCGCTAGGTCCAAATCAACGACGCGGATCGGGCCGTCGACGCGACTTCCACCTTTTTCACCAAGGAAATGCCCAACCTTTGGAGCCTGAAATGTAACGACGAGGCTCGCCGGAAAACAGGTACCCAGTGATTGGCCGCTATCGCTGCACCTGCCACTTGGGAAGTCAATGGCAACCACATAGGTCCCTTGTTCACTGACGAAGTCCAAAGCAAGTTCGTATGCTGCACTGAGGCCTGAGTCAGTCAGGTCTAACGGACGACTTAAACCAAGACCGAATAAGGCATCGACAAAAAGGTCGAACGAGAAAACGGAGATTGCGCCCATCTCAATGGGGCTTTTCACCTCCCCCATCCCCAACCACCGTTCATAATTCACTCGCGCATCCGGCGGCATCTTCTCGGGCTTACCGTAAAGGAACACCTCCACCGCCCACCCCCGTTCCTTCAACAACCGCGCGACCACAAACCCATCGCCGCCGTTGTTGCCCGGACCGCAGAGGACCACCGCTCGCCGTGCACCCTCGGCCAGTTCAGGCCATTCCTCCAGCACCGCCGCCACCACGCCAGCGCCTGCGCGTTCCATCAGTTCCAGCCCCGTAACCTCACCACTTTCAATCGCGGCGGCCTCGATGGCGCGCATTTGGGCAGCGGTCAGCAGTTCGGTCATTTTAGCGCCTCTTTCGTTCGCAATTCGCCCAAAAAACACGCGTATTGCACAAACTTTAATCACGTGCTGCCGAATCCTGCGGCGAAGCAGCGCGACTTCTTCCCGACGGATTGTCCCTGCCAGATGAAAATGATCCTAAGCAAAAGACGCAAGGTGCACGGGGGGAGTCGGCCCATGAAGAAGATCGAAGCCATCATCAAGCCGTTCAAGCTGGATGAAGTGAAGGAAGCTCTTCAAGAGGCCGGGATTCAAGGCCTTTCCGTTACCGAAGTCAAAGGGTTCGGTCGCCAGAAAGGCCACACCGAACTCTATCGCGGCGCCGAATATGTCGTGGATTTCCTGCCCAAGGTGAAGATCGAGGTGGTGCTGACCGACGATATGGTCGATTCCGCCATCGAGGCGATCATCGGGGCCGCCCGCACCGACAAGATCGGCGACGGCAAGATCTTCGTCTCGCCCGTCGAACAAGCCATCCGCATCCGCACCGGCGAAACCGGCGACGACGCGGTCTGATCACTGGTCTGGCCAAAGCCTGACTGTCCCAAGCAACCAACCGAAAGGCATCATGATGAGCGCTGTTGCGACTGCTCTGAAACTGATGAAGGACGAGGACGTCGAATACGTCGACATCCGCTTCACCGACCCGAAAGGGAAGCTCCAGCACGTGACGCTGGTGGCCGATCTCGTGGACGAAGATTTCTTCGAAGAAGGCTTCATGTTCGACGGCTCGTCCATCGCTGGCTGGAAGTCGATTGACCAGTCCGACATGAAGCTGATCCCCGACGCCTCGTCGGTCTACATCGACCCCTTCTATGCCGAAAAGACCATGTGCGTGCATTGCAACGTGGTCGAGCCGGACACGGGTGAGGCCTATTCGCGCGACCCGCGCGGCACGGCGGAAAAGGCCGAAGCCTATCTGAAATCTTCGGGCATCGGTGACACCGCCTATTTCGGGCCGGAAGCCGAATTCTTCCTGTTCGACGACGTGCGCTATCAGGTCAGCCCGAACAAAGTGTCGTTCCAGATTGACGCCGAAGCGGCAGCTTGGAACACCGACACCGTGATGGAAGGCGGCAACCTCGCCCATCGCGCGGGCTATAAGGGCGGCTACTTCCCGGTCAACCCGATCGACGAAGCCCAAGACATCCGCGGCGAAATGCTGTCCACCATGAAGCGCATGGGCATTAAGGTTGACAAGCATCACCACGAAGTGGCGACCTGCCAGCACGAACTGGGCATGATTTTCGGCGGGCTGGTCCAGCAGGCCGACAACATCCAAAAGTACAAATACGTGATCCACAACGTGGCCCACGCTTACGGCAAGACCGTGACCTTCATGCCCAAGCCCATGAAGGGCGACAACGGCTCGGGGATGCATGTGAACATGTCGATCTGGAAGGACGGCAAGCCGCTCTTCGCAGGCGACAAATATGCCGACCTGTCGCAGGAAGCGCTGTATTTCATCGGCGGCATCCTGAAGCATGCCAAGGCGCTGAACGCGATCACCAACCCGTCGACCAACAGCTACAAGCGCCTGATCCCGGGCTTTGAAGCACCGGTGCTGCGCGCCTATTCCGCCCGCAACCGCTCGGGCTGCGTTCGTATTCCGTGGACGGAATCGCCGAAAGCCAAGCGCGTTGAAGCCCGCTTCCCCGATCCGTCGGCCAACCCCTATCTGGCCTTCGCGGCCCTGCTGATGGCCGGTCTGGACGGGATCAAGAACAAGATCGATCCGGGCCCGGCATCGGACAAGGACCTTTACGATCTGCCGC
>CALRPK020000267.1:0-4218 GCA_943370015.1 Paracoccus haematequi | reverse complement strand
CAGTCGGTGACCAGGCCCCCTGCCGCCTCGATTACTGCAATCGGGGCCTGCACGTCATAGGCTTGCAAGCCTGCCTCGATCACCAGATCAATCGTGCCAGCCGCGATCAATGCATAGGCGTAGCAATCCGTGCCGTAGCGCACCAGTTTCGCTTGCGCCGCCACCCGGCGGAAGGCGGCCCCTTCCTCGGCGGTGCCGACCTCTGGAAAGGTGGTCATCAGGATGGCCTGCGAGAGGGCCCGCGCAGGACGGGCGCGCAAAATGGCCTCGCCTTGCGGTCCTACGACCCGCGAGATGCCAAAGCCGCCCTCGAAGCGTTCCCCGATATAGGGCTGATCAATGATCCCGTAGATCGGCCCGGCCTCATCCGCGACCGAGATCAGCACGCCCCATGTCGGCGTGCCCGAAAGATAGCCGCGCGTGCCGTCGATGGGGTCAAGCACCCATGTAAGGCCCGATGTCCCCTCAGCCCGCCCAAATTCCTCGCCCAAGATGCCATCCTGCGGACGACGGCGGGCAAGGATGGCGCGCATGCGTTCCTCGGACAGGCGGTCGGCCACTGTCACGGGATCGAACCGCGCGGTCTCTTTGCTGTCTGCCGATAGGCCTGCTTTGCGAAAATGCTGCAAGGTCGCCACCCGCGCCGCATCGGCCAGTTCATGCGCGGTGGCGATCAGGTCTTGCTGCTCGGCAGGGGAAAGTGACAGGCGGGACAACGCGGCCATCTGGGACATCCTGAAATGACGATGCCCCCGGCGCTAAAGGCTCCGGGGGCATCGGTCAAGCGGCTGCTGCCACTGGTCAGGCGCCCAAGATCATGCGGCGTCGGACAGGACGCGGGCCAGATCGAACAGGCGGCGGCGCTGTGCTTCGGGAATGGCGTAATAGGACCGCACCAGTTCCAGCGCTTCCTTGTCGGCCATCATGTCGGCTTCTGCCGAACGGGCGCTTTCGCGCGCGTCGTCCAGACCTTCAAAGAAGAACGAGATGCTGACACCCAGCGCATCGGCAATATCCCACAGGCGCGAGGCCGAGACGCGGTTCATCCCGGTCTCATACTTCTGGATCTGCTGAAACTTGATCCCCACCTTGTCGGCCAGTTGTTGTTGAGTCATGCCCACCATCCAGCGACGGTGACGGATACGTTTGCCGACATGGGCATCGACGGGATGTTTCATGCTTTGGTGCCTTTCACGGAAAGATCGTTGTTCTCCTATAAGCAATTTCCCCGCCAAAATGACCTGGCCAAGCGGATTCTGAATAATTCTCTTCAGCGCCGCCAAAACCTGTCTTTTCGGATATGTCTCTTGATACAGGTTGGCGGGACGTTGCATCTGTTAGAGGGTAATCACCCAAGGGGCGCGAGGCAGGGGCAGACTTCGCCCTTAGGGTTATTTGCAAAATGCAATGCAAAATGCATTGCACGTTGCGACTGGCTTCGCTTTTCCAAAACGGGATCTTGAGGCTCTGCTGCTGTGCCGTCACGGTAAAGTCGTACTTTACTGTTAAAACTTAGGGAGTTTTCGATGCGCGCATGGGAAATCGCCGAGTTGGGCCGCGCGCCTGTTTTGGTGGACCGCACAGTCCCGATCCCAAAGGCGGGCGAGGTGCGCTTGCGCATACACGCCTGTGGGTTGAATTTCGCTGATCTCCTGATGGCCGAAGGTCGGTATCAGGACCGCCCCGCTTTGCCCTTTGTCCCCGGTCTGGAATGCGCTGGCGTGGTCGAGGCATGGGGGCCAGAGGTCCAAGGTCCTGCCATCGGCACCCGCGTCGCGGTTTATGGCGGGCAAGGGGGCTTGGCGATGTTCGGATGTTTTCCGGCAGACCAACTGGTCCCCATTCCCGACAGCATGTCGATGGTCGAGGCGGCGGGCTTTCTGATCGCCTATGGCACCAGCCATCTGGCCCTGACCCACAAGGCGCGGCTGCAAGCGGGCGAAACGCTGTTCGTCACCGGCGCTGCGGGCGGCGTCGGGCTGACAGCGGTGGAACTGGGCAAGCGCTTGGGCGCGCGGGTGATTGCCAGTGCGCGGGGGGCGGAAAAGCTGGCCGTGGCACAGGCGGCGGGAGCGGATGCGGTGATCGACAGCGATGTGCCGGACCTGAAGGACCGCTTGCGCGCCTTGGGTGGGGTGGATGTGTGCTATGACGCCGTCGGGGGCGCGGGGTTTGATGCCGCCCTGCGCGCGATGCGGCCTGACGGGCGGATGCTGGCCATCGGTTTTGCCTCGGGCACGGTGTCGCAAGTGGCTGCCAATATCCTGTTGGTGAAGAACGTCAGCGTGATGGGTTTCTGGTGGGGCGGCTATCGCACATTCGCCCCGGCACTGCTGCGCGACAGTCTGGCAGAGTTGATGTCATGGCACGCCGAACGCCGTCTTGGCCTGTATGTCAGCCACGTTCTGCCGCTGGAACGGGCGCCCGAAGGCCTGGCCTTGCTACGCGAGCGTGCGGTGGTCGGCAAAGTGGTGATCGACTGTCAGACGTGACCCGTGTTTTTCACGCCGAAAAGGTCGAAAATCTGCATTTTTCCTGTCGCTTTTCCGCAGTGGTGGTTCTTGAAAGCGCGGCGGAGGATACTGATATTGACGGCACAAGGCTCGCGGGCGTGTAATCCGCAGTCGACATCATTCTCGGAGGCTGTGACAGATGGCTGATTTTCAGACGATGCGCGCGGCAGGTGCAGGCACCCGCTCTGCCCTGATCGACGAGGGCCTGAAGGCCCATATGAACAAGGTTTATGCCACCATGTCGGTGGGCATGCTGCTGACCGGCGGCGTGGCTTGGGCGGTGGGCACCAATGACGCGATGATGGCCGCGATCTACGGCACCGCGCTGAAATGGGTCGTGATCTTCGCACCCTTGGCCATGGTCTTTGCCTTTGGCGCGATCATCAACCGCATCTCTGCCGCTGCGGCACAACTGTTCTTCTACGCCTATGCGTCGCTGATGGGCTTGTCGCTGGCGTCGATCTTCGCGATCTACACTGGCACCTCGATTGCGCAGACCTTCCTTGTGACGGCCATCGCCTTCGCGGGCCTGTCGCTGTACGGCTATACCACCAAGCGTGACCTGTCGGGCTTTGGCACCTTCCTGATGATGGGTCTGATCGGCATCGTGGTGGCGTCGATCGTGAACATCTTCCTCGCCTCGTCGGCGCTGCAATTCGCGATCTCTGTTATCGGCGTACTGATCTTCGCAGGTCTGACCGCTTTCGACACCCAGTCGATCAAGAACGAATACATCCAGCACGCCCAGATGGGCGACAGCGAATGGCTGGGCAAGTCGGCGATCATGGGCGCGCTGCGCCTGTACCTCGACTTCATCAACATGTTCATGTTCCTGCTACAATTCTTGGGCAACCGCGAATAATCAGCCGATCAGAACATCGCAATAGAAGTGCCAAGGGGCGGTCCGCAGGGACCGCCCCTTTTGCTTTGGGCGATCTGGGCCGTGGGATATGCGGCATGTGAACCGCCAACTGCACGAATGCAAAAGGCCGCCCGAAGGCGGCCAAAGCAGAGGTTCAGCAGAAATCAGAAAGGCGAATGCCTTACTTGATCTTGCCTTCCTTGTATTCGACGTGTTCCCGCTTGACGGGGTCGTATTTCTTGACCGACATCTTTTCGGTCATGGTGCGGGCATTCTTCTTGGTCACATAGAAGTGCCCGGTGCCCGCCGTCGAGTTCAGACGGATCTTGATCGTCGCCGGCTTCGCCATAGTCGTATCTCCTGAATCAGGGGAACAACCGCACCCCTGCGAAATTCTTTGAGCCTGCCTTTTACTGTGGGCACGGGCAGAGTCAACAGCGAAACCGCGGTTCCATAGACCAAATTGCGCGCCTTGCGGCGCAAGCTTTTCAGGGCGCCTGCGCGGCGGTTCCGCCGCTTGTCTTCGCAAGAGAGCGGGGGCCAGCCCCCATCGCCCGGCAGGCCGGACGATTCCCCCGGGATATTTGGGCAACGGGGAATGGGCAGATGCGCGGATGGCCTATAAGCCGGATTCTGTCCAGAGGTTTCCCCCTTGGATGACCATTCCTCTGCCAGACGCGTTACCGCGCCGGTCAAGCTGCCAACCCGGGCCATCTCGGGCTGAAGTGTCCCTACGGAGGTCTCCGGCAGTCTTGCGACTGTGGCCCGGACCTTTCCGCGCGAGGCCCCTATTCGGCATTGCTCCGGGTGGGGCTTGCCGTGCCGTCCCTGTTGCCAGGTCCG